>JBMSNP010000026.1:0-39981 GCA_049421765.1 Chitinophagaceae bacterium | reverse complement strand
GAAACGTAACCACGTCCGCATCTTCCCGTTCCGTCAGGGATTTGACCCCTTCCAAAGCTTTGGCATAATCCCTTTTAAGATAATAGCTCATCACCAGGTCTTTCTGCAATTCCAGGTTATCCTTATCCTGTTCCAGCGCCCTTTTCAGGACGAGTATTGCATTGTCAAAATCCCCCGTGCGCATGAAAGCTTTGGCCGTTTCATGCATTTGTTTCACTTCGGGGGGCTGGGACCGGGATACGTTAGCGGAAAACAATCCCAGGGCCAGGATAAGAATGAATTTATTCATAGCGCAAAATAATGACAAAGAGACGCCTGGTTCAACGTCTCTGTTGCAAAAATAACAAATATTTGAGGGGGATGAACCCCGAACTGCTTTTCCTGCCTGCAGGCCCGGCTCAGATCTCGTGTGTGAGCAATCCGTCACGCAACTTCGGCTCAAACCAGGTGCTCTTGGGAGGCATCACATTTCCGCTGTCAGCTATGTCAAAAAGTTGCTCGATGGTGACCGGATACATGCTGAATGCCGCTTTCATTTCCCCGCTATCCACCTTTTTTTCAAGTTCCTCAAGTCCCCTGATGCCACCAACAAAGTCGATCCTTTTATCAGTTCGCTGATCCTTTATGCCAAGTATTTTTTCAAGAATATTGCCGGAAAGGATGGTCACATCCAATACTCCTTCGGGGGTGTTTGAAAAAGTGCCTGGGCGGGCGGTCAGGATATACCATTTATTATCGAGGTATAAACCAAATTCATGCAACTGGGCAGGTTTTACCGGCACAGGACTGAGGGTGATATAAAAATCTTCCTGTACAAGACCCAGGAATTTTTCCGGGCTCAGCCCGTTCAGGTCTTTTACCACCCTGTTATAATCAAGTATGGCCAGCTGGCTGGCGGGAAATACCGTGGTCAGGAAATAGCCGGCCGCCTCGTTCCCGGGGAACTCCGTGCTTACCTTGGCAGCCGATGCGGCACGGTGATGACCATCCGCGATATAGGTAGCCGGTACCTGCGTTTCAAAAAGGCGGGAAAGAGACTGGATAACTATATCCCGGTCAACAACCCAGACCATGTGCTGGATACCATCTCCCGCCGTGAAATCATAAACCGGTTTGTTGGATGTTTTCCAACCGTTGATCAGGGCGTTGATTTCCGTAACATCCCGGTACGCCATAAAAACATTCCCTGTTTGTGCCCGGATCGTTCTCATGTGGTCGATCCGGTCTTTTTCTTTTTCCGGCCGGGTGTATTCATGCTTTTTGATGATGTTATCCAGGTAATCCTTTACCGAAGAGGCACAGACAAGACCGGTCTGGCTACGGCCGTTCATGACAAGTTGATAAATATAGTAACAGGGTTTTTCTTCACGGAAAAGGATGCCTTCCCTGACCAGGGCCTGCAGGTTTTCTGCGGCTTTATCATAAACGGCCTGACTGTGTGAATCCGTTTCCGCGGGCAGATCGATCTCAGATTTTGTTACATGCAGAAAGGATAACGGGTTGTCTTGTGCTTCTGTTCTTGCTTCCTCGCTGTTAAGTACATCGTAGGGTCTTGAAGCCACCATCTGTGCCAATTCGGTACGGGGACGGAGGGCGGGAAAAGGTTTAATGATAGCCATATCAGTTCGAAATGTTTTGTTCTGTTTATTGTTTCTTTTCAGCAAAATCTTTCATCAGCCAGGTCAGCGCCTTTACGCTGTCGAGTGTCAATGCATTGTACATCGATACTCGGAACCCGCCCACACTCCGGTGTCCTTTAACTCCAATCATCCCTTCACGGCGGCAACAGTCGAGGAATTCCTTTTCCAATACGGGGTCGTCGATCATAAAAACGGCATTCATCCGGCTCCGGTCTTCCCTGGCTACGGGAGCCCGGAAAAGAGGAAGCGAATCGAGTGTGGAATAAAAGAGATCGGATTTTTCTTTGTTTCTTCTTTCCATTTCCTGCACACCTCCCTGTTCCCGGATCCAGCGAAGGGTGAGAAGGGCCACATAGACGGCGAAAACGGGCGGTGTGTTCAGCATACTGCCTTCCCGGATATGATTGCGGTAATCCAGGATCGTGGGGATTGTCCGGTTCACCTGGCCGAGTATATGCCGGTTCACCACGACCAGGTTCACGCCCGCGGCACCCATGTTTTTCTGTGCACCCGCGTATATGAGATCAAACTTGTTGAAGTCCAGCACGCGGCTGAAAATATCGCTGCTCATATCGGCTACCAGTGGTACTCCGCAATCATAAGGAATCCGGTGCCATTGTGTACCGGCGATCGTTTCATTGGTGGTTATATGAAGGTACCGCGCCGTGGGACTTACCGCCAGGGTGCCCGGCAAATGGGTATAATTGCTCTCCCTGGATGAACCCGCGATCTCCACATGTCCGAATAACCGTGCTTCTTTGATGGCCTTGTTTGACCAGGTTCCGGTTTCGGTATAGGCGGCGATGGCATTTTCATTGAGCAGGTTCATAGGTACCTGCATGAACTGCGTGGTGGCACCACCGTGCAGGAAGAGCACTTCATGATCCTCATCCAGGTTCATCAGTTCTTTCACCAGGGCTCTTGCTTCATCCATCACAGGTTGAAACAGGGGGGTCCGATGACCGATCTCCAGGATTGATAAACCGGAATTATTGAAATTGAGTACGGCCCGGCTGGCTTCTTCAAAAACGGATTTGGGAAGTACCGACGGCCCGGCGTTGAAATTATGCAGTACCTGTTGTTCAGTATCTGGCACGGGGAGGAATTTATGAAGGGTCAAAAGTAACAAAAATGTAAAGGCTGCCCGGCATAAAAAAAGTCCTGTTTCACAACAGGACTTTTTCCTGATGCAAAACAAACTGTTATTGTACCAGCAAACGTTTGGTATAAGTCAGGTTTCCGATCCGCATGCGGAATACATATGTACCCGCTGCAAACCGGGCCCAGTTATATGTGATCCGGTTCAGCCCGGGTTGACCGGTACCGTCTTCACGGTGCATCAGCTGACCCATGCTGTTGAATAATTCAACCTGGTAGGCGGATGCACCGGCCGGGATATAAAAGTCAAAAGTCACCCTTCCCGATGTTGGAACAGGGTATAAACGGTTAACGCCCTCAATGTCCAGTGTAATAAGTTCAGAGATCGGACCAGTACAACCGTTTACCGTAACCTGTACCTGGTAATTTCCGTTGGATGCGGGTCTGAACAACTGACTGGTCGCACCCGGAATGGAAACTCCGCCGTTGAACCACTGGTTGCCGACAGGGGACGAGGATACGAGGTTGCCAACGACCTGGGTGATAATGGGTTTGGCCGGGGTCGGAATCACAGTGAGGGTAATGGCATTCGTGGTGATATTCACGGGTGAAGCACAATTGGCACTGGATGTTTCAGTACATGTTATGACGTCGCCATTAACAGGAGAAGTAATTGTGATCTGGGTTTGACCATTGCTCCCCGGGATAGGCACACCGTTGCGGAACCAGTTGATCACCGGAATTGATCCCGGGTTAGTGTTGTTTAGTGTAAAAGTGGCTGTCTCACCTGAACAAAGTTGTGTTTTTGGTGTGGTGATCGCGGCTGTATGTATCGCAACGGGTGAAACATTCATGGTGACGGAAGGGGTGGTCACAGTGACAGGGTTGGCACATGAAAGGCTGCTGGTTTCCCGGCAACTGATCTGGTCACCCTGGGCAAGACCGGACAGCACCACGCTGGTTTGACCCGAAGTGCCAGGGATCAGCACGCCGTTCTTGAGCCATTCAATAAGGGGGGAGGCACCCGGATTGATTGATGTTAACGTAAATGTGGCTGTCTGGCCCTGGCAGATATTGGCAGAGGAGACACTGATGCCGGCACTATGTGTAAGGTTGGCATTGACAGTGATATAATTGGGGATCGTTTTGGTATCAGTTCCGCCGGGATTGGTAACGGTAAGAGTTACGCTATAGGTGCCCGGAGAATTATAGGTGACAACAGGGTTCAGCTGTGTCGATGAAGCAGGAGTTCCGCCCGGAAAGCTCCAGGCAAATGTGCTTTGGCAATTCGTGCTGTTGTTGGTGAATGAAACCGTTTGTCCGGCACAGATACCGGGAGTGGTGGTACTGAAGTCTGCCACTGGTGCTGATGCGGCGCAATTCGAGGCAACAGGACTTTCCCAGATTCCCCTTCCATAAGTGGCCACCCGGATCCTGCCTGCGTTCTTTTGAATTTCAAGTTCATTGATGGAAACGAGCGGGAGGTTATCGGAATAACTGCTCCACGCGGGGTCGGACTCCTTTTTATAAAACACCCCGATATTCATACCGACGTAGATGTAACGGGGATTGTCATCACTGACTACGATTGCCCTTGCTGCCATAGCAGGAAGGTTGGCGGAAATATCTGTAAAAGTGGCCCCTGCATTCGTGGATACAAAGACACGGTTGGTGCTGCTGTTGCAGGTGATCCAAATCTTATCCGGGTTCACCGGGTCAACGGCGATATCTGTGATTGCCGCCGGGGCGGTATAGGTAGACCAACTGCTGCCATCGTTGGTGGTCATATACAAACTGGCGCCGTTGGACGCATAAATATAATTGGGGTTGGAAGGGGAAATTGCCATATCGGCCAGGGAGGCGGTAACGGCAGCTCCTGAAATATTGGTCCAGGTGACTCCCCCGTCAGTCGATTTATAAACTCCCGCCCATCCGCCATACAGGATATTGTCATTGGTCGGATGAATACATATCGGTGTTACCCACTGACCCGTTGCAGGGCGACCCAGGCCGGAATAGCTGTTTCCGCCATTCAATGACCGGTAAAGCGAACCGTTCTGGCTGGTACCCCAGATCTTCAGTGGGTTGCTTGGGCTTACCAGTCCTTCCATGCCGTCGGCTCCGAGCCAGTCGACCCAGGTGCCGGATGCCTGCCGGGCCACACTGCCATTATCCTGTGCGCCGCCTGTGATCACATTCGGGTCAATCTGAGAATTGGCCATGCGGTAAAATTGACGGATCCCCAGCCCGGTGGAAAGATCTGTCCAGTTATCCCCTTGGTCAATACTTTTATAAATACCGCCGTCCGATAAAGAATACAGGGTATTGTTGATCCAGTAAAGCCCGTGCACATCGGCATGGTTGTATCCCGTCGAATTGGGGAGTGACCATTCAGTGAGTGCTGTGAAACTACTGCCACCGTTTATAGAACGCCAGCAGATGATCCCGGCAATATAGACATCATTCGCATTCACAGGCGACACATCCATAGCCATATCATAAGTCGCCTGGCCGGTGGTGCCTGTCCCGTTTGATTCGTACCCGAAATAATTGGTACCCGAAGCGGGGTTACCAGTTACGGTTGTAACAAAGCTCAGCCCGGCATCCGATGACCGGTACATTCTTCCGAAAAGACTCCCGTTGGCCTGTACCGCATAGACCACATTCGGATCTGCAGCTGTTACAGAAACCAGGGTTCGCCCGGTATTCGTGATCCCCTGTGCAGCGCCCAGGGGTGTCCAGGTAAGACCGTTATCGACTGAGCGGTATACGTCGTTACCAGAGGCATACATGATGTTTACATCTCCCGGTTTGAATTCAATATCTTCTTTACTGCCTGTATGAACCTGTGTCCAGTTATTGCCGCCGTTTACCGAACGCCAGATCCCGTTTGTTGCGGCGGCAAAGACAATATTCGAGTTCGCCGGGTGAATCAGGATCTTTCGTACCGTGCCGGAGGGTCCTGCACCGGTCGGGCTCCAGTTGGCTCCCGCATCGGTGGATTTGATGATGCCCACAGAATTTGCCATCCCTGCATAGATGATACTGGTGTTAAGCGGATCGATTGTGAGGGCAAAAACATTCATCCAGTTGGCATTCTGATCCGTCAGGGGGATCCATGTACCGCCTCCGTTGGTTGTTTTCCAGATACCTCCCCCTGGGGAACTTACATAGATCACTTGTTCATTGGAAGAATGAATCGCCAGGTGGGTCAGGCGGCCGGTACCCGGGTTCCAGCTGGATGTGCGGTTCCACCCGTTTGGCCCCAGCGGGATCCAGTTGGCCGCTTCGGGAGAGGGGGTCATTTGTTGCAGGCTTTGGAGATAGAGGTTCCACTCAGTTTGGGGTGGTATAAAAAATCCGTTCTCGTCCGTATGAAATTTTCGCTCATACAACCATCGCTGGAATTGTTTGTACCCGGTTCCCTGCCCGGTACCTACCCGCTCAAAATAACGGTCTGCCAGTTGTTCCGCATCCCTAAGCGAAATATCGGTTCGTTCCATAAGCTGGAAAATATCGAACTGGGCTGAAGCGGGATACATGATGCAGATTAAACCAATAAGGGCGATGATCTTTTTCATATATGACGATTAGGTAACTCTACGGTTTTTGATGACCGGGATAGGGTGGTAAAGTTAATTAAATCAGGCTGTCAGTTTCCCGGTGCGAAGGTGGGAACAGGATAATAAGTCAGTATTTCAGGGCAAGTCTTCGTGTTCTCTACCCAGGGGTATAGCAGTTCTCCAGGCCTTGTTCAGCTTTTCGAATTCAAGGAGTTCTTCCCCGGTAAGGGATTGCTTTGTAAGCTGAGAAAGGTCCGGCTGACCGGCATTGACCCAGGCGGTGAACCAGAACGAAGCCACGGCAAATACAGACATCCGCATTCTTCTTTCTATCATGCCCCGTAGGTTGCGGTTGTAAGCCCTGCAAAAAGCGGAGGAATACTGGCGGGTGATCACCCCGTTTCGGTCTTCAAATGAATATTTCCGGTCGGGTGGAAATTGCCGGCTCAGGTCCCTTTCAATTCGCAAAACGGAATCCGAAGCCGCTGCGCTTTCCAGTACACGTTCCCAGATAAAACCGGAAGGGTTCCGGATATATTGCGCCTTGCCGATAAAAAAATCCCAGTCTGTATCCGCCAGCAATTCCGGGATCCGGCTTTCCCAGAATCCATGGATACCCCGTTGGCCGGAGAATTGCCCGTTGTGGTTGCTGCAGGCATGCAGGGGTACATGCGCGTCAGCCATGTAATGTCCGATCTCGGCGGAATAGCGCAGGATCCTGGTCTGGTTTTTTTCCCTGAAAGCTTCTGTCAGCCTGCTGAGCATGACCTGCAGCCACCAGGGTACGATCCCATACCTGTAAAGGGTGTCTTCGGAGTAAAGGTTAACGGCATCCTTCCAGTTCCGGGGCAGGTTGGCGTATGGGTATTGGCCAAAGTGATCGATATCTATATAATGACGGGGGCCTTCTTCCGCCAAGGCGTAACGACGCTTGTCGGGGTCTACGGCATGTTCTGTGAGGTAACCGATATTCGGTTTGAATAGGACCAGCATTTCGGGGGGAAGAAGAAAGACGGAATAATAATTGATCTTCCTGTGGGCGTAGAAGCCCCAGCTAAAACAGGGTGTTGCCCAGGCCAGGCACAAACACAAAATCAATATCCTCATTTTCGTTCTCCTCCTGCAGGTCCAGGTTTATTTCTTTTCTTCTTCGGCGTCGACCACACCACCGGTAACCGCATATTTCATGGCATCGCCAGAACTGATCTTTTCCAGTTTCCGTACCCGGTCCCGGGGTAATACGTAAAGCTGACCGGCCCAGTGATATGCCTGTGGAATATAGATCGAAACCATTTCCGCACCCATGTCGAACTTTTCGAGTTCCTCATCGGTTACAAAACCCATGACCCAAACGTTATCGGCGAAAGTGTTGGCCAGTACGGGTTTATCAAATTTCTTTTTCTCCCCGGCAAAAGCGCCAAAAAAATCCCGGACAGATGAATAGATATACTTGATCCCCGGGGTCTTTTCCAGCCAGGAATCAAAAAGATGGAAAAGACGGGAGCGGATAAAGACCGAACTCAGGTATCCGATCAGCACGATTGATGCCAGGATGATGGCAAACCCGGCTCCATAGTTTTTCACTTTGTACCGGATCACATTGCCCGCGGGGTCATGAACGGGCTCCCGGAAGATCGGCAGCCAGCTGTCCACCGTCGATACGATCCAGTAAATGGAATAGATCGTGACCGCCACCGGTGCAATGATGATCAGGCCCTGTAAGAGGTACTGAAACAGCTTTTTAAACTGAAACGGTTCGTCGGGCAGAAACCTGGAAAATCCGCTTTTCATATCCGGTTGATTAATAGGAAACCTAAAGGTAGGGCAAAAAATTTCGGCGAACGGCGGTTAAAAACCGGTATAAAAGGTGAAAAAAAGTGATGGAAACTTTTGTTACGAAAAAAGTTTCCATAGTTTTGCGTCCTGAATTTTTAAACATGGAACCCAAACAACGCATTTTGACCCGGGCCGAAGAGCTGTACATGAAATTCGGGATCCGCTCGGTATCCATGGATGATATTGCCAACCAACTGGGGATGAGCAAGAAAACCCTGTACCAGTATTTTGCCGATAAGGATGAACTGGTCTGGGGGGTGGTGGACGGACATATCAATGAGATGGAAAAGGAATGTACCCTTTGCCACAGCACCGCCCGCGACACCATCCACGAGATATTCATGACCATGGAGCGGATCATTGCGGAGTTCAGCAATATGAACCCCATGCTGCTTTACGACCTGGAAAAATTCCACTACCGGGCTTACCAGCGTTTTCGCGAGCACAAGGATAAATACCTGATGCAGATTATCCGGGATAATATCGAATGGGGAATCCGCGACGGATTATACCGCCCCGATGTAAATGTGGACGTAATGTCCAGGTTCCGGATCGAATCCATGATGATCCCGTTCAATGTCGCCCTTTTCCCTCCCGGCAAGTACAACCTGGCGGAAACCTCGGGTATGATCATCGAGAATTTTACCTACGGGCTGGCCACCATCAAAGGACATAAACTGATACAGAAATACAATGAGCAAAGAAAAAAACAGAAATTGTATGAAGAGAGCAAGAAATAGGTTCCGGCTCACCTCGCTGGCCCTGTTGGGGGCCCTGGCAGGGTTCGCCCAGGCCGATACGGCCGGGAAAAAGATCCGCCATGAATTTTCCATACGGCAGGCGGTGGATTACGCCTTGAAGAATAACGTAAACGTTAAGAACGCGCTGCTGCAGGTGAAGATCCAGGAACAGCAGAACCGGAACTTTACATCAGCCGCATACCCGCATATCAATGCAAGCATCGGAACCACCTACAATCCTGCGGTGGCCACCCAGGTGCTTCCCAACTTCATTTCCCCCGCCACTTACCAGGTTCTGATTGATGAAGGGGTGAAGGATGGAAACGGGAACCCCATCCAGCGACCGGCTGATTTCGGGTTTATCGCGGCCCAGTTCGGAACCCGTTTCAGCGCCAGCGCGGGTGTGTCACTAACACAGATCCTGTTCGATGGACAGGTATTTGTCGGGCTGATGGCCCGGGGTGCCGCGATGGACCTGGCCCGGAAAAGCGCCGATGTAACGGAGGAGGGTATCCGCGTAAACATCATGAAGATCTATTACCAGTTGGTTGTAAGTAAAACCCAGACCGAACTCCTTGATGCCAATATAGCCCTGGTTGAAAAAAATCTTCGGGATACCCGGATCATTTATGAAAGCGGGTTCCGGGAAAAACTGGATGTGGACAAGGAAACAGTCCGTCTTTCCAACCTCCAGACAGAAAAGCAAAAGCTGCTGAACCAAATTTCCAACGGGTACTTTGCGCTGAAAATGCTCATGGGTATGCCCATCGCGGATGAACTGGTTCTTACGGATAAGATCACGGATGAGCAGGTGCGTGACGGGGTACTTGATGCCGGGGTCTACACTTATGACGACCGGAAGGAATTCCAGCAGGCGACCATTACCCGGAAATTGCTGGATTATAATGTCCGCCGATTTAAACTTTCACAGATTCCGACCATTTCCCTGACCGCCAACTATGCCAAGAATGCCCAGCGAAATAAATGGAATTTCTTCGGTCGCGGCGATTGGTTTAATGTGGCAACTGTCAATTTCGGGATTTCCATACCAATCTTCAACGGCTTCTTTACCCGGTCAAGGATACAGGAAGCAAAACTCGAGCTGGAGAAAGTAGACAACCAGCTGGAAAGTATCAAGCTCTGGATTGATAAAGACGTGGAAGCAGCCAAGAACAATTACCGCAACGCGGTGGCCACGATGGACTTCCAAAGAAAAAACATGGAACTGGCGGAAAAGATCTATCAGCAAACCAAGAAGAAATACGAGGTCGGAACCGGCTCCCAGATTGAGATCGTGGCCGCCCAAACGGAAATGAAGGCCGCACAAACCAATTATATAACCGCTTTGTATGATGCGATCATCGCCAAAGTGGACTTTTTAAAAGCAACCGGCAAACTCTAAGCCGGTATTGAAAATTTATTGACTATTCAGACTAACCATCACATTATGAAAAAGATCACATCCTCATCGCTTGTTTTATTGCTCGCGGTCTTCCTGCTGGCTTCCTGCGGCGGCGGGTCGGAAAAGGACAAACTCGCCGGACTCAAGACCAGGCTGGAGAAACTCAAAAAGGAAAAAACCACACTCGAATCAGAAATCCGCAAACTGGAAGAGGAAATTGTTAAGGCGGATCCGAAAGCCGCGCAGCAGGCCAAAAAATTGGTAGCGGTTGATACGGTTCGGACCGGGGATTTCAGTCACTACATCGAACTGCAGGGAAAGATCGATGCCGAAGGAATCGCTTATGTGGCTCCGAAAGGCCAGGGCGGACTTGTTAAAGCGGTCTATGTTAAAACGGGTCAGCGGGTTAGCCGCGGACAGCTTGTGCTAAAGCTCGATGATGCCCTTGCCCGGCAATCCGTGATCGCGGCCCAGCAACAAACAGGGCAGCTCAAGGCCCGGCTGACGCAGGCCCAAACCGTTTACGAGCGGTATGAAACGCTCTGGAAACAAAATATCGGTGCCGAGATCCAGGTGATCAACGCCAAGGCTGATGTGGATGCCCTCAATGCCCAGCTGAAAGCCGCACAGGCCCAGGTGGCCATGGCCCAGGAACAGGCAAACATGTCGAACGTATATGCCGAGATCAGCGGGGTGGTGGAAGAAGCCAATGTGAAAGTGGGCGAGTTCTTCTCTCCACAGAGTGCCGCCAACCCGCGGACCGGGATCCGCATCGTCAACCTCAGCAACCTGAAAGTGGTGACCAATGTACCTGAAAACTATGTGGCCAGTGTGAAAAAAGGTGATCAGGTGGAAGTGGTTGTGGCGCAATCGGGCAAGCCCTCCTTCCCCTCTGTGATCAGTGTGATCGGTTCCTCCATTGATCCGGTCACCCGCTCTTTTATTGCCGAGGCCAAGCTCCCGACCGATCCCGGTTTGAAACCCAACCAGACTGCCACCATGAAGATCCTGGATTATGAGGCGAAGGGTGTTGTTTCGGTACCGGTGAACATCGTTCAGAGCGACGAAAAAAATAAGTATGTTTTTATCATGGAAGGGACCGGGGACAAAAAAATCGCCCGCAAAAAAATCGTTACCGTGGGGAAAACTTACAACGGCAATATCGAAATCCTGGGCGGACTATCTGCCGGAGAATTGATCATTACAGAAGGATTCCAGAGTGTATACGACGGCCAGTCCATTACGACGGGTCTGTAGGATAGGGCGGATTGAACCAGGTCTGAACAGGACAGGGTAGCGACCGGGAACAGGGACGCTGACCCGTTTGCATCACAGGCAAAAAAATTATTGATGAAACAATTTGAAGGAATCAAGGAAAAATTCAAGCAATTCGGCCCCACCAGTTGGGCCATTGACAACCGGACAGCCATTTATATCATTGCCGTACTGATTACGGTATTCGGGCTAACCAAGTTTAATTCGATGCCCAAGGAACAGTTTCCGGATATCGTGGTGCCCACCATTTCCGTTACAACGGTCTATGTAGGGAATTCACCCAAGGATATTGAAAACCTGGTGACCCGGCCAATCGAGAAGGAGCTGAAAGGGATCAGCGGGGCCAAAGTAAACAAGATCCAGAGTACCTCGCAGGCGGATTACAGCCTGATCGTGGTCGAGTTTGACACGGATGTAAAGACCGACCTGGCCAAGCAGAAAGTAAAGGACGCGATTGATAAAGCCCGGTCCGACCTGCCCAATGACCTGACCCAGGAACCAAATGTGCAGGAATTCGCGTTCAGCGAGATGCCGATCATGTTCGTGAATGTGAGCGGGGATTATGACGCGATCAAGCTAAAGGAATATGCCGACAAGATGCAGGACCATATTGAAGAGCTCAGCGAAGTAACCAGGGCCGAGATCGTAGGCGCCCCGGAGCGGGAGATCCAGGTAAATGTGGACCCATACCGGATGACGGCTGCCCGGGTAAGTTTCATGGATGTGGAGAATGCGATAAAACGGGAGAACAATGACATTACCGGCGGTCTTATCGAAGTCGGGAATATGAAACGTACCCTCAAGGTAAAAGGACAGTTTACTTCCATTACTGATATGCAGGATATCGTGGTCCGGAGCAGCGCCCAGGGCGCTTCCGTCTATCTCCGTGATATCGCAGTACTCAAGGATACGATAAAGGAAAAGGAAAGTTATGCCCGTCTCGACGGGAAGAATGTCGTGACCCTGAACATTGTAAAACGGGCGGGGGAGAACCTGATCAACTGTGCCGACAAGGTCAAGGCAGTTGTAAAGGAAATGCAGGCTATGGAGGAACTTCCCAAGGACCTGCGGGTGGAGTTCACAGGGGATACCAGTGTGCAGACAAAAACATCGTTTAATGAACTGATCAATACGATTATCATCGGCTTTATCCTGGTGCTGATCATCCTGATGTTCTTCATGGGTGTGACAAACGCCTTTTTTGTGGCGCTCAGCGTTCCCCTGAGTGTTTTCGTGGCCTTTTTATTCCTCCCCATTGCGGACGGGATCATCGGTACCAGTGTGACCCTGAATTTTATCGTGCTGTTTGCCCTATTATTCGGGTTGGGGATCATAGTCGACGACGCGATCGTGGTGATCGAGAATACCCACCGGATCTACAATAATGGCCGGGTGCCGATTGTACGGAGCGCCAAAGAAGCCGCGGGCGAGGTCTTCATCCCCGTACTTGCGGGTACGGCTACCACGCTCGCTCCATTCTTTCCGCTGTTGTTCTGGAAAGGACTGATCGGGAAATTCATGATCTACCTGCCCACCATCCTGATCCTGACCCTGGCTGCATCTCTCATCGTGGCATTTATCTTTAACCCCGTTTTTGCGGTCAGCTTTATGAGGCCTGAAGGCAAGGAGTATGAAAAGCCTAAAAGCGCGGTGTTCAGGAGCAAGTGGTTTATCGTATTCCTCGTAGCCGGTGTACTGCTTCACCTGCCGGGTATGCACGGCGTGGCCAATTTCTCCCTGCTGATGGCAATCCTGATGGTGTTTAACTCTTACGTACTGAATGACATCATCCACCGCTTCCAGCAAAAAGCCCTCCCGGGACTGATGAACCAGTATGAAAAATTATTGCGCTGGGTTCTCCGGGGCCGGAGACCTGTTTACGCTTTTATTTCCCTGTTCGGGCTTTTCTTTGTGGCTCTCGGGTTGCTGATGGCCAGTATCCAGTTTGGCCGGACCAAATCGACTTTCTTCCCCAGCGGGGATCCCAATTTTGTGTATGTGTACCTGAAAATGCCGGTGGGTACCGATGTAAAATACACCGATAGCATTACCCGAGTCCTTGAAAAGCGGGTTCAAAAAGTCCTGGAAAAGGAAAAGCCCGGGACACCCGGAGGGATCGTGGAAAGCGTGATCGCGAATGTGGCGGTAAGCGCAAACAATCCCCGTGATAATAACCGGAGTGTTCAACCGCACCTGGGCCGGATCCAGGTTTCTTTTGTTGAGTTTGAAAAACGCCATGGCAAACGCACCCAACCCTATATGGACCAGATCCGGGAAGCGGTCCAGGGGATACCCGGCACCAGTGTGGAAGTGGCCAAGGAAGATAACGGCCCACCCACAGACCCGCCTGTAAACATCGAAGTACAGGGCGATAATTTCGAAAGTATCTCGGCAATAGCCACCCAGCTCTATAATTTTCTTGACACCAACAAAGTGAGCGGGATTGAAAACCTCCAGGCCGATGTGGATCTGTTTAACCCCGAGATCACGATCAATGTGGACCGGGAGAAAGCCATGTTCGAGGGCCTGAGCACTGGTCAGATAGGCTCGGAAATCAGGACTGCCGTTTTCGGGAAGGAAGTGAGCAAGATCAAAGACGGTGAAGACGAATACAAGATTCAGCTCCGGTATAACGAGCTGATGCGCCAGAATATATCAGATCTTTTGAATATGCGCATCACATTCATGGATATGAATACCATGCAGGTGAAATCGATCCCGCTGAGTGCAGTGGCTTCGGTGGATTATACAAATACAACCGGCGGGGTAAAGAGAAAAAATGTCAAACGAACAATCCAGCTGCAAAGCAACGTACTCGACCCGACAATGGTGGCCAAGGTAAACGCGGATCTTCAGCTGCGGATAGATGAGTTCAAGGAAAAAGTGAAAATACCCGCCGATGTAACCATCCGTCTCAGCGGGCAAAGTGAGCAGGAAAAGGAAACCCAGGCCTTCCTGGGAACCGCTTTCCTCATCGCTGTAGGATTAATCTTCCTCATCCTGGTGTTGCAGTTCAACTCCATGAGCAAACCCTTCATCGTGATCACCGAAATCTTCTTTTCTGTGATCGGGGTGTTGCTTGGATATGCAATCACCGGTATGACAATCGCCACCATCATGTTGCTGGTGGGTATTGTGGGCCTTGCGGGGATCGTGATCAAGAACGGAATCCTGATCATTGAGTTCACAGACGAGTTGCGGAGCCGGGGGATGCGTACGCGGGAGGCTGCGATCCAGGCGGGAAAGATCCGGATTATCCCTGTTCTCTTGACAGCCGTGGCAACCATTTTGGGATTATTGCCGTTAGCAGTAGGGTTCAATATCGATTTTGCCGGTCTGTTTTCGCACCTGCGCCCGAATATATTCTTCGGGGGAGACAGTGTGGTTTTCTGGGGTCCGTTGAGCTGGACGATCATTTTCGGACTGATCTTCTCTTTTTTCCTGACCCTGGTGATGGTGCCAAGCATGTACCTGATCGCGGAAAGACTGAAGCGCCCGATGGAGCAGTTCTACGGGACCAAGTTCATCGCCCTGCTGGGATTCCTTGGCCCCTTGTTCTTCCTGTTCGCGGGGATCATGTACGGAGTGAGAAGGCTGCAGGGGAAACGGGTATGGAAGGGAGTGCCTTTCCCAAAGCAGCAAAAAAAGGTCTGATCCTGTCTATATTAAGCAACCTGTTATTATAAAAAACACAAACATGTAAATCCAAACAGGCAGCTAAACTTTTGGTTTTGGTGGTGCGTTCCGCCTGCGGGCGGGACGAAATGTAAAAGCGGCTTCTTTCCAGGGGCCGCTTTCTTTTAACCCCCTGACAGGTCCGGCATCAACGGAATGCCACGTACCTTTGAAAAAAATAAACATTATGAGTACTACAACCCGCCACAACCACGAAATAGACTATAAAGTGTACGGAGAGGAGCTCCAGTTTGTAGAGATTGAACTGGACCCCTCTGAAACAGCCATCGCCGAAAGCGGGGCGATGATGATGATGGAAGACGGTATTCAAATGCAAACCATTTTCGGGGATGGGTCGGCCCAACAGCCTACCGGATTTTTTGGAAAACTGGTCAGTGCCGGCAAGCGGGTGCTTACCGGTGAGAGCCTGTTCATGACCGCCTTTACCAATGAAGGTCAGGGCAAAAAGAAAGTCAGTTTTGCGGCACCTTATACCGGTAAGATCATCCCGATGGACCTGCGTGAACTGGGCGGGACCATCATCGCGCAGAAAGATGCGTTTCTGTGTGCGGCAAAAGGGGTGAGCGTGGGGATCCATTTCCAGCGTAAACTCGGAGTCGGGATCTTTGGAGGGGAAGGGTTCATCATGCAGAAACTGGAAGGGGATGGAATGGCTTTTCTGCATGCCGGCGGCTTTATCGTGGAAAAGAACCTCAATCCCGGCGAAGTCCTCAAGATCGACACCGGGTGCGTGGTTGCCTATACCCCAACAACACAATTTGACATTGAATTTGTAAAGGGGGTCAAGAATTTTATGTTTGGCGGGGAAGGCCTCTTCTTTGCCAAGTTGCAGGGACCGGGAAAAGTATGGATTCAATCGCTTCCCATCAGCCGTCTTGCAGGCCGGATCGTGGCCTATGGTACTTATAAGCGGAAAGAGGAAGGCAGCGTATTGGGTGGATTGGGCAACCTTTTTGACGGCCGCGAGTAAGGCGATACCAGCAAAATGAAGCCTTTGGGAATTGGTAAGGATACAGGGTTTGTTCGGGATTTGACAAGCCCCTGTCCCCGCATTAACCGAAAATACTGATCATATCCGGTGCTGTCCAAAATCAACCCGCAACCAAAGCGAACTTGTCATAAATTCGCACCAATAATTTATCCAGAATGGCAAGAAATAAGGAAGTATTAAGCGATGTGGTTATCAAGTTCGCGGGCGACAGCGGAGATGGCATGCAGTTGACCGGAAGCCAGTTTACCAACAATACGGCCCTCATGGGAATTGACCTGGCCACATTCCCTGATTTCCCGGCCGAGATCAGGGCCCCCCAGGGTACTCTCCCGGGTGTGAGTGGATTCCAGCTGCGTTTTTCCAGCGATAGTATCTATACCCCCGGGGACGCGGTGGATGTGTTGGTGGCAATGAATGCAGCGGCCCTGAAAACCAACCTGACAGCCCTTAAAAAAGGAGGGAAGATCATTGCCAACACAGACGGGTTTGATCCCAAAAACCTCAGGCTGGCCAATTATCCCGAAGGGGAAAACCCCCTTGAGAACGGGAGCCTTGAAAATTACGAAGTAATAAAAATCGATGTCACCAAACTGACCCGGGAAGCCCTGAAGGATATTACCATGGGCATGAAGGAAAAAGACCGGGCAAAAAATATGTTTGTCCTGGGTTTTCTGTACTGGATGTACAACCGGGATATGAACAACACCATCAATTTTCTGAAGGAGAAATTCGGTAAGAAGCCGGAAATCCTGGAAAGTAATATTCGTGTATTGCAGGCTGGTTTCAACTATGGCGATACCACGGAAACGTTTACCACCACCTATTCGGTTGAAAAAGCTAAAATGGAAGCCGGAACCTACCGGTCCGTGATGGGAAACCAGGCAGTAGCATACGGTTTGATCGCAGCTTCTCAAAAAAGCGGCCTTCCTCTCTTTCTGGGCTCTTACCCGATCACTCCGGCTTCAGACATCCTGCACGAACTGGCCCGGCACAAGAATTTCGGGGTGAAGACATTCCAGGCGGAAGATGAGATCGCAGCGATTACATCCGCCATCGGTGCCGCGTATGGCGGAGCCATGGGAGTCACCACATCCAGCGGTCCCGGGATCGCGCTGAAAGGTGAAGCGATGGGACTGGCGGTTATGCTGGAGATTCCCCTGATCATTGTTAACATTCAGCGGGGTGGCCCCTCGACAGGGTTACCCACAAAAACTGAGCAGAGTGACCTGATGCAGGCATATTATGGCAGGAACGGGGAATGCCCCATGCCGATTGTTTCAGCCGCCACTCCTGCCGATTGCTTTGACGCTGTATATGAAGCTGCGCGAATTTCCGTGCAGCATATGACCCCGGTGATTTTTCTCAGCGATGGTTATATCGCCAACGGGGCCGAACCATGGAAATTTCCCACGGCCGAACAACTTCCCCCGATCCCGGTCAAGTTTAAAACAGAACTTGGACATGGAGAAGAAAAATACCAACCATACCTGCGGGACGAAAAACTGACAAGACCCTGGGCCGTCCCCGGAACACCGGGACTGGAACACCGCATCGGCGGTTTGGAAAAACAAAATATCACCGGGAATGTGAACTACGAACCAGAGAACCACCAGCTGATGGTCAAGATCCGCCAGGAAAAGGTTGACAAGATCGCTGAATATATCCCGGAACAAAAACTGGACAGCGGACCTGAAAAAGGGAAGATCCTGGTACTGGGATGGGGTTCCACCTATGGTGCGATCAAATCAGCCGTAAGCGAGCTCCAGGCAAGAGGAGAATCTGTCAGTCACGCCCATCTCCGCTATATCCGCCCCTTCCCCAAAAACCTCGGGGAGATCATCAGGAATTTTGACACGGTGCTGATCCCCGAGATCAATAACGGTCAGCTGATCCGGATCATCAGGGATGTTTATTTTACCGACGCCAAGGGGTATAACAAGATAATGGGTATCCCGATCACCAAAACCGAACTGGTGATGAAACTCGAGGAAATGCTGGGTCGTGCAAACTGATTGTGCTGAAATTATTATCATGCCACTGGTTAAACCCGGTGGCATTTTTTTTGGCGACAAACATGACTTAAGGGTGCATCCTGCAGCAAAGAGAGGGTTCTTACCGGGACCGGGCATCGAATAACCGGTCCTGGCCGGATCAGGTATAAACTTCCGTTACACCGGGCATCATGAATGAAATCACAAAGGCCAGCATGGCCAGGATCAGCCCGTACATAAATATATTATAGGCAATGCGGAGATACTTGTACTTTTTTGCCAGCACCACCCCGAGAAAATACTGGTCCTTGATCATGCTTGCGTTCATATAATATTTGTCGCCGAGCATTTCCGTCATACCCCAGTTGTAATCCTCCAGGCTCATATTGTGATAATTTCCAAAAAACAAAAGGTTGGTTCGTTTGTTGGCGATATCATCCTTGGTGAAAGTGCCGTGTGAAACATTGGGACGGGTAGCCAGGATGCCAAAAACAATGGAAGAAACGCAAACGATCGTAATTACTGAAACGGGTATTTGCAACTGGGGATCCGTAGCGAGTTTTTCAAACAGGCTGGCCATCATGATCGACAGGATGATGGAGTTTACAGAAATGAGGATATTGGCTTTGGAATCGGCCATCTGGCTGAGGTTGGTATGGCTCTGGGCCATGATCCGGAAAACGGTGGCGATGCTGCGGTCAGCTTCCTTCTCCCGGTCTTTTTTTCTTTTGGCTTCTTCCGCCGCGGCAATTTCAACCGGGTCTTTTATTTTATTTTTTTCCTTGTCTTTTTCTTTTTTCTCTGGTTTCATTTTTTCAGGCTTTTTTTCATCTTTTGAGATCAGTTCTGCCAGGTGTTCTCCTTTCACCGGCTGAAGTTTTTCCCGGCCGTACGGGGTAAAATACGTGTGTCGTTGAAGGAACCGGATATTGATTTTGCGCCAGTCTTTTTTTGAAACATCGTTATCGCCGAAGTTGTTCAGCTCTTCGCGGAGCAATTTGCTTTTTTCTTCAAAAGAGTCCGTTCCAAGGTGGAAGAGATCCGCGTCGCAAATAATCTGCTCCAGCACCGAATCCGGGCTTTGCGGCATCCGGGTGGCATTGATACAGGCCCTAACTTTGGTTCGCAACTCCTGGCTGATATTATGTTTGCTCATGAACTCATCCGCCAGCAGGATGCTTACGCTTTCATGGTCCCTGGAGTCTCCGCTGATATAGCCTGTATCATGAAACCAGGCCGCCAGGTTGAGGGTAAAGCGGTCATCTTCATTCAACTGCATGAAGTCACCAATCACCTGGCAGGCGCCCACCACTTCCAGGGTATGTTGCAATGTATGAAACCTGATGGATTTACTGAGCTTGTTTTGGAGCATATCCGTCACAAGCGTCTGGGCTTCCTGCAACAGAACTAATTGGTCTTCCCTCATGCTATAAAGATAACTTTTGATAAATTTAAACCAAAAATCAAACGAATGCGTTTTTTAAGTGTACAGGGCGGAAATAGGGATTGGGTTTTACTGGCTGCAGTAATCCTGTTTGTCGGGTGCAAGCAAAAAGTCAGGACCATCTCTTCCCCTCCGCATTACAAGTTTTCTGAGGCATTTACGTTCAAACTGGACCTTAAACTGAAGGAAATTTCGGGACTGACCTGGGATCCGGTGACCAACGAATTCCTGGCCCATAATGACGAGTCCGGGTTGCTGTTTCTCCTGGATAAGGAGAACAAGGCGATCGGCCCCCCTTCTCCATATAAGTTCGGCGGGAAGGGTGATTATGAAGATGTGGCGATTTATAACGGGGTGCCCTATGTGCTTCGGAGTGATGGAATGATCACCCGGATCATCCGGGACAGTTCCGGAGTCAGGGGTGTGGAGGCCGGTAAGATCGGGATCAGCGGCCAAAACGATTTTGAGACCATGTATGCCGACACGGCCCGGAAGGCCCTGGTTGTGGTTTGTAAGAACTGCGATATGGACAGCAAGAAGGAAGTTAGTGCCTTTGCTTTTTATCCCGATTCGATCGGGTTCGACAACAATCCCATTTACCGGATTAATGCAGACAAAATCCGGGAAATGTCCCCGCATAAAACGTCCAAATTCCAGCCTTCGGCTGCCTGTATTCATCCGAAACTGCAAAAACTCTTTATTATTTCATCGGCCGCCAACCAGTTGGTTATTGCCGATCTGGACGGAAACCCCGAAGGGGTCTACGAATTGGGCAAAAAACTATTTCCTCAACCCGAGGGATTGGCGTTCAAGAACGACGGGACCATGTATATTTCCAATGAAGGGGTAAGTTCAAAAGGGACGATCCTCCGGTTTTTGTACAAGCCCTGATTCAAGGGATTTTCTGCCCCGGGTAACCCGGATTACGGCATAAAGCCAGCAAACCCCGATGCCGTAACCGGCGATTACATCGGATGTATAATGTACCCGGAGGTAGATCCGGCTGAACCCGATTAATAACAGTAAAAAAACCAGAAGGGTAATCAGGAGATTTCTGACCCGGTGGTCCCGGACATTTTGCCGGATCAGCCAGATAAGCAACCCGTAAAACACGGCTCCCATCAGGGCATGACCACTTGGAAAGCTGAAGTTGGTGATTCCTTCCACCATGGGGTTTTCGGGTCTCGGACGCTGAAACAGGTTTTTTATCAGCGACATGAGACCCAGGCTGCTGAGTGCTGCAAGGGCCCAACGCCAGGCGGTATTCCCCCTCTTCAAGTATAGCAATCCTGCAATAAGAAACAGGTTGGCAGGAACGAGGAATTTATGATTTCCCAAAAAGCTGACTGATTTTAAAAAGGCCGTTCGGCTCTCAGTGACATATCCGGCGATAAATGCGGTGATATCCCGGTCTGCTGCGGTCTGGTTGCTGATAAAAACGAGCCAGATCATGACAAGGGGGGCCAGCAGGGCAGCAGACAGCAGGTATGTTTCACGAACCCGGGTGGGGTTTTGTTTCTGTGGCAGATTTTTCCCCATGAAAACCAGTAAGGCTTAGTAGGTGAGGTTGAATTTTGTTCCCAGTGTAAAGTTGAACATTTTCTCGCTTTCGGAATAACCCGCATAAGCGGATATGGAAAACATGCTGAACGGGAGATAATATACCCCGAATCCGTAGGCGCCATGCCATTTTTTTGTTCCGTTGATTTCGTTTGGCTGCCAAACTTTGCCGGCATTATAGAATGCAGCTACTCCGAACGGTCCTGGCAGGATATAAGAATTGATATTGAATAGCTGGGCCCGGAACTCGATGCCCGCATACATGGAAGATCGGCCTGCATACCGGTTTTTCCGGAATCCGGGCAGGTCATTCTGCGCCCCGAAACTCATGGCCTGGAAGTATTCGTAATTCTTTGAAAGGATCCGGCCTCCGCCGAATTTCAGGACCGTTACCAGTTTCGCTGCTTCCCGGAGAGAAGCATAAAGCGACATGTCTGTGATATAAGCGAAATATTTACCCTCCCCGGTTCTGAGGTTGGTGGTGGCAAGGATATCATGGCGCCAGAAAATACCACGGGTGGGGAAGAATTCTTTGTTCCGGTTATCAATCACAAAACCGAATCGGGCACCTCCGTACATTTTTTTACCAAAGACCGCGGCAGAGTCAAGTCGTACCTGGGAAGGTTTCGCCAATACATTGTCTTCATTTCGCTGATAACGGGCTGAATAACTATACAGATATGGTCCAACCAGTAACTGGAGAATATTGGCAGCCCGTTTACGCAACAGGATCTGCCCCTCAAAGGATTGGAAAAGGGTTTGGTAGTATCTGCGGGGGAGGGAAGGGTCGATCCGGCTGTTGTTTCCCAGCCCGAAGAAATTGTTGAGTGATGGCGAAGCAAAGTCTGCCTTGACCAAAAGGTCGGCTTTCCGGAGAACATGGTTGAATTCTCCACGGTATTGTAATCGGATTCCGCGACGGTCTACAGCATATATGGCCGACAGGTACTGGTCCGTGGCATAAGGGTAGTTCCGGAAACCATATGTGCGGTGAGAAAAACCGGCTCCCAGCAACATGCCGTCATCTGCATTGTAGTTGAAATGCAACCGGGGGAACCGGGTATTGCTGTAATTGAATCCTAAGATCGTTTTATCATTTACCGGCGGATCGTTCGAAAATCGCCGTTTGATATGACTGCTGTCCAGGATATAAAAGTCGTTCCCCGCATCATCCTTTAGATCGTACAGGAAGGTTTGGACTTGTCCTTTAATATTAAAGGTATCGATACCCCTCCCTCCGATGATCCGGAGCCTGATTTTTGTATTGGCGTTTTTGTCTACTTCAAACACATCTTCATCATTGAGGCCAAACAGGCGGATTTCCTTCGTAACAGCCGGGTCGAACAGCCGGTCATACATCACAAAACTGGTGTCGTTCCCCTTGGAACGGGCATATAATTTTACCCTGAGAAGGTTTCCCACTGAACTGACTTTGAAATATTCTTTCTGGTTGCTCCCTACGATATTGACTTGTTTTGAAATAAAGCGATAGTATTTCATTGCTGCATCCTTCAGCACATTGCGGCGACTGATCAGTTTGCTGATGATCTTTTCTCCGCTGATGGGATATATCTCCGGGGGAAGTTGCCTGACAGCATAATGGATTACGCTATCAGTCAGGTTTTGCTGAACCGTGTCTATGATGTTTTCCCATTCCCGCTGGTCCAGGTCGGTCAGGAAAAGCCGGTCAAAATCACGGGCCACATACCCCAGCCAGTTCACTTTCGGAATATCCGGTCTGAATCCTTTCAGGAATGGCAGGGTTCTGCCACTCAGGAACCGAAGCATCCGGCCGTCCGAGTTGAAAAATGACTGGTCCCGGTCACGGGGAACGGGATAATATAGTTTCCCTTTTCCCGTATCAATGGTGCCCCATCGCCACTGGTCAAAATGGCGGTCATAATCGGCGATCACGATATCCAGTAATCGGGCCCTGAGTACATCCGACTGGACAGGACGGTGATCGTTCTCTTCCAGTATCTTCTCGATCATCTTGGCGGTAGACCTGGTTTCAGTTTTGGTGAATGAGGCATTGCGGCGTTCCAGCATACAAACCGTATTGGCAAATAGGGGCCGGTAGAAACTAAGCGCTGGATCATCCGGAACATAAAACAATTCCGGGCTGGCAGAGAAAAGGGATAAAGACGATGCCAGGTGTGGTACAACAAAAGCACCATATGGAAATGTGGAGGATTTCAATTCTGTAACCAGGTCCTCAACCACGGGGCCCCGGTAGATTTCGGGAATGGTTTGAGAAGGACTCTTGTTCATCAGCCGGAGGACCCAGTCCTCCCCGGTTTGTTTGTTGATCAGGTGGAGCGACTTGGTTTGTCCGCCGCCACCCAGTCCGTCAATCGTAAAACCTCCTTTTTCCCGAAGCAACTGGAAGATCTTCATGTTTACCGGGGTTGCCCACTCTTTCCGGTAGTTCTGTCCCATAAAGTACTTTTTCAGTCCTTTGATGGGAGTGAAGTCGGTATTGATCGCAGCTGATACACTGTCCGGATAATCCGTTTCCGCAACAATTGATGCTTTTTGGGTGGTATCCGTAAAAGCCTCGGGCAGTTTGGAATAGTTCAGCAAGCTGAAGGTTTCACTTTCGCGAAGGCTGTCTTCAATCGTATAATACCGGATCTTCACCTCCTTGCTGGCAAAAACTTCCATTACCGCAAATCCTTCCGCCCTGGCATTGAACAGGCTGTTTTTGTTATTGGAAGTCCGGTTCTGCTTGCAGCCACCACCGCTGATGACATAGTTGTATCCGTCTTCCCGAATCAACTGCAGGTTATGATCATGACCCGAAACAAAGATCACATTCGGGGAGGAGCGCCTTACCGCTGAAGTAATCTTGTTGATCATGTCGGTATAAGCGGGGTAGCTGATATCCTGAGGTGCGCCGAAGACACTGCGGGCAATAGGGTAAGCTGATCCGATAACCGGCATCGGGATGTACAGGTTTTTCTTCAGGTCTGTGAGGGGGAACAGGTGCTGTTTCAAAGTAAAATATCCACCGTGTACCCCGTTGCTTTTGAAGGGATGATGACATGCCAGGATCACCAGTTTCTCAGGATTCCGGGCAACTATATCCCCGATCTGGGCCACCAGTTCGTCTTTGGTCTTGCACTTGCAATCCGACTCAATTTCCGGTTTGTCGTGCGGATGCAACCACCATTGACTGTCGAACATTACCAGTAAAACCCCGTTTCCAAGGTCTTCCTCCTTGGGTCCGGGGCAACCGTCCTTGGGTTGAAATTCTACATTGTCCTTGTCAAGGAAATCAACGTATAGCTGCTGCCGGAGGATCGCATTATATCCCCCGCGTCCCCCGTTTTCCCAGTCGTGGTTCCCGGGAATCATAAATACTTTGGCCGGGGTGTTATCTGCAACAGATAACTGGGAATCAAGGACTGCGCGTGCCTTGGCATAGGCTTTATACTGGATATCCGGAAGACCTGACTTGTAAAGGTTATCACCAAGGAAAACGACTGTAGTCTTTTTGTCGAGACGGATGTTTTTTTTCACGGCATCCACCACGGGATGACGGCCATTGGTCAGTTGCCCGGCATCTCCGATCAGCACGATGCGACGGGTTACCGTATCGGCTTGGGCCAGGGCTACGTGGATAACCGGAATCAGCAGCACAAGCAATAAAAAAAATCTTTTCATCCGGGTTCTGTTAAATAAAACTGACTGTCTGACTAAAGCCGCTGATTTGAAACGGGTTTATAAAGGCCTACCTGGGCAGTCTGTATCAAAAATTCCAATCTGGATTCCTGATTTCCAGTTGCCTAAATAAGCGGGTCAAGTTACAAAAAAAGTATTTGTTGAAGCCCCAACTGGGTGGAAAATATGATTTAGATTAATGAAAATATCGTTTATGGTTATCCTGAGACAAAGTTGAAAAGGCTCTTTTGTGCCCTGAATTTCCGACTGAACTGTTATTTTTACGAAATAACAGAAAATCGTATCTTTTACCGTTGAAAGGGAAAAATTAAACCAAAACTTGAAATCATGAGAATCTTTTTGTTATCGCTATTATCTGTACTTACCTGTATCACCGGCACGGAAGCCCAGCCGGGTGAAACGGCGACAGCACCAGGCGGCAAATTTGTGAACACCAGGTCCCGCCAGTCCTGGATGGGCAAAAACTACCGGACGGAATGGAATACCCCGATAACGGTTCCCGTTTTGAATCTTTCAACGGAATATGGAGGACTCACCCCCGTAAAACGCGGTGGTGGCAAGCAAACCAAATCCCTTCGACTGCAGGCATCCAATGGCCGGGACTATGTCGTTCGTTCAATCACCAAGTATATAACTGAAAAAACCCTGCCCGGGAACCTCCAGAGTGAGGCGGCTGCCGACCTGGTTTCAGACGGGGTTTCTGCTTCATATCCTTATGCGGCCCTTTCCATGTCTGTTCTCTCAGAGGCTGCCGGTGTTCCTCATGGTAATCCCCGGCTGGTCTATATCGGCGATGACCCGAAACTGGGCGAATACCGTGACGACTTTAAAAATATGCTGGTCTTGTTCGAGGAGCGTTATCCCGATTCTGTAAAAAAGGGATATGATACGGATGAAGTAGTTGAAAAGCTCAAACAGGACAATGATAATACCGTTGATCAGTTGGCCATGCTCAGAGTCCGGATCCTTGACATGTTTGTCATGGACCTGGATCGTCATGAAGATCAGTGGAACTGGGGTGCCTGGGATAACGGTAAAGGCAAGACTTTTTACCCGATCGCCAAGGACCGCGACCAGGCCTTTTATATAAATAACGGGATCCTCCCCGGTCTTGTCAAAGGCCGTTCCCTGGTTCCGCAACTAGAGGGTTTTAAACCCCAGGCCAAGAGTATTGCCCGGTTTAACTTTGCCGCCCGCAACCTCGACCGCTTCTTCCTGAACGGATTGAGTAAGGAAGACTGGCAACGTGAGGCTGATGCCTTTGTTGCCAAGATGACTGATGAGGTCATTGACCGGGCAATCGCTGCCCAGCCAAAGGAGATCCGGGATATTTCGGGCCCGACCATCGCAGGCATCCTTAAGGAACGCCGTAATTTTATCGTGGCTGATGTAATGGAGTATTACAATTTCATCTCTGAGATTGTTACCATTACAGCCAGTGATAAGAACGAGCAATTCAACCTCATCCGCGATGGGAACGGAGCCATGCAGGTGGAAGTATATAAAGTTACCAAGGAAGGTAATCTCTCCACCAAGATGTATGATCGGAAATTTGACCCTGTCGTAACCAGCGCCGTTTGGATTTACGGATTCGGCGGGGAAGACAAATTTGTACAAAGCGGGAACGTGGATCGGATCCGGACCAGGCTGATCGGCGGGGACGGTGCAGATGTGTTTGACAATACTTCTAATGAAAACGGAACCCTGATATATGACCGACTTGACGGGAATAACACTGTTACCGGTAAGTTTCGGAACAAGTTCCGCAATGACACGATCGTGAACTCTTACGACAGGCTGGGGTACAAGTATAATTATCAGTCCTTTTTTGCCACCGTCGGGTTTAACCCGGATGACGGATTCCTGATCGGGCCCACATTTAAATTCATCCGCCACGGATTCCGGAAAACACCCTACCGGTCTTCCCACCAGATAAAGACACTTTTTGCGTTTTCCACCAAGGCATTCCGGTTTACCTATAACGGGGAGTTTATCGGGGCCATTAGCCGGAATACCGATCTTACGGCAGAGATCGATTACCGGGGTCCCAACAATACCAGCAATTTCTTCGGGTATGGGATGGGAACCGATTACAACAAGGATAAATGGAAATCCTCCCCGGGCACAAAGCGGGCCGACAGGGCCTTCCGCTATTACCGCGTAAGGTACGACCTGGGCGATTTCTCCCTGATGCTGCGTCACCGATTCTCTGAGAAAGTTATGTTGTGGCTGGGACCGACATACCAGTTCTTCCATTATGACTCTACCGATGATTTTAATAAGCGCCGGAATGTTGAAGTAACCCCTCCTGCCGGGCTCACTTCTTCCATCAACGAGCGCCAGTCCTACCTGGGTGTTCGCGCCATGCTGAATATTGATACGAGGGATAACAAAGTGCTGCCAACGCGGGGTATCGTGTGGAACAATAGCTTCCGCTATCTCTCCGGGAACAACAGCAAGAGTTATGATAACGTTTCACAGTTCAATACGGACTTTACTTTCCACCTGGCCCTGGCCAAGGATTGGCTGGTTTGGGCCAACCGCACCGGCTTTGGCGCTACCATGGCCGATGGCATGAACTTTGAATTCTACCAGGCCCAGACCCTGGGAAGCAATGAAAACCTGCGCGGGTACCGTCGCGAACGGTTTTCCGGCAAATCCGCCTTTTTCAACCAAACCGAACTCCGCTGGAAATGGGCCAACCTGAAAACCTATCTCTTCCCGGCTTCCATCGGTATGTTCGCTTTTGTGGACTTTGGACGGGTATGGGTGGATAATGACAATGTATCGAAAATGGCTACCGGTTACGGAGCCGGTATGTGGTTCTCCCCGCTTCGCAGGCTTGTACTGAACGCCAGTATCGCCATTTCCAGCGAGGACAAGGTTCCGCTGATCGGTGTGTTCTGGAGATTTTGATGTTAAAACCAACAATAGAAAGGGACCGGCTTGAAAGAGCCGGTCCCTTTTTGTAAAACTGTTACAGCCGGTAATCTTCTACGAGGAAACAGAGGTATCTTATGACGAAATCATCCCCTTCGCCGGACTTATATTTTTTCTTCCGGGAAATTGAAAACAGCTGGTATCCGATTTCATTGGGATTATTCAGGTTGGTATAATGATCACTCATCCTGCTGCCCAGTGCTCCCCTTTGTAGCGGCAGCCCGCTGGGGTAACTGATCTCAGACTCCGTTTTGACACGGGTTTCATAATCTGTAGTACTGATGGTGGAAAAATTTCCCCGGCCGGTGGCCCGCGGTCTTGATACGGGGGATTGAAGGGCCATATTCGTTAGGGAAAGATCCTTTGCCAGATTGATTATTCCGATCATCACGCCGTCCTGCATGATTACCCGGTTATTGACCAGGCTCACAGGTTTACTTCGGTCCCGCACAGCCTGCAAATCGAAATTCCGGGTGTAATTGAGAAAATTTTTCGTCTCCTTCATTTTTTCCTGGTAGCTATGTACACCGGCATACTGATTCCTGAAGTTTTCGACAGCAGCCCGGTTCTCCGATTCATTTTTGCCGGGCAAAAGCCGGAACCTGATCACCTGTTCGGCCAGGTGACGGGTGAAATCTGTTCCATCATAAAGAAAGGACAGGGTATCCCCGGTAACAGGGAACCGGATCTCATAATAGAAAAAGGGTTTCAACTCCCTGACCAAAGCTGGAAATTCCATCAGCACGGTCTCGATCGCATAACTGCCATCGAGGTTGAAGATATCCGTATTGGGCAAGGCGGAAAAACTGTTCGGGAAACTGATATAAAGGGCATAGGGTTTGTTATCGGAAAAAATTACCGAGTCGTTGAGTGTGATCCGCTGGGCCTGACCGAAAAGTGAAAAGCCCAGGACACAAAGAAGCAGGTATCTTTTCATTTGATTCAGGGTTTTGCCAGGATCTGGGCCGGCTATTTATTCTGCAGCTGTTTCGAAGTTACTTGTGACAGATCCACCCGTGTATAATAAGGGTTGATTTCGTCAAAATTGATATCCACCCGAAGGGCTTTTAAACCAGAAACACCCTGCAGGTCTTCCAGGTCATGTCTTTCTATACCGGGTTTGAGCAAGCCCTGGGCCTGCAGGAACTCGATATATTCTGTGTATTCCATCGCGTCTTTGGCCTGGGAATATACAATCGCTATTTTTCCGGGCTGGGTGAGCCGCTCATTGGTATCCCGGATCCGTACCTTGTCGATCCGTTTCTTTACGATTTCGTACCGGATATTATAAGTTCCGTCCACATCAAATTTCCGTTCCTCGGTCCGGAACATCACGGCCAGCTGCTGGCTGTAGGAAAGGATCAGCTGGGTAGTGCGCAGCGGGATGCTTAATTCCTTTTCCAGATCGTGTGTAACCCGGGCAGCCTTTGACAAAACGGTAAGCTGCCACATCTTCAGGTTATGCAGGTAGATCTCATCGAATTTTTTCCGCGGTGCAATAGATTGCCCGATATATATGTTGAATTCCAGCCCATCGGTTACAAACCGCTCAAAGTAGTGCGGGTATACTTTTTGAGCCGGTTGCTGTTCTTTATCTATAAAGCGCGACAAGGTTTCATTGATCCGGGTTACACTGGCTTCATAATCCTTCCGGTGGTGGTACAGCATACCCACCTGGGGGTCCAGTTTTGAGAAGTAGTGTTCAATATCATTCTTTAACAGGGGCTCCGTCCGGTGCAGGTGGTTGAATACCGAAGAGACCTGCTCTTTAAGAAAATCCTGGATGGTAATTTCCTCCTCCGACTGGAGAACATCGCTGGCCGATATAATCAGTTTATCGATCTTGAATTCCATTTCCTGCAGAAGCGGGAAAGCTTCAATCTGCTGGGCTTTCCGGATCACATGACGTGCCAGTTCAAGCTGTTCGATCATGTCCTGTTGTATGGCATTTGATCGTTCGGTGGAGGAATTCCGGATATCGATCGCAGCGTACAGGGGCCATACATCAGGGAAAGTGATCCGCTGGATCTTTGCTTCTTCCTTCAGGTGTCGCTTTACAATGTAATCAAGCGCGATCTCTGTAAACTTCCATTCCACAGCAGGCTGGACAGCTGTAAATTTTTTCTTAATCACCTTGTCCACTTCATAATTCAGGTGCTCCAGGCTTTTTTCGAGGCCCAGGGTGAACAAGGGAATGGCGGCATTGATCTTACTGACGTGAACGGGAGAAAGCTGTCCCGGTACGCCCGAACTGATTTCCAGCATTCCGATCAGGTTCTGTCCTTGTTTCAGCGGGCAGAGGATCAGGCTTTGAGATCCTTCCCTGTGGTAATACGGCAGGCATTGCACATCGTTAAGTGCCTGTTCATTCAGGGATTGGAACAGAAGGGGCTGGTTGCTTTCTCGGAATAATAGCTTGCAATAATCGCTGATTTCGTCCTTTTCATTAATAGAGTTGAGGTGGCGGAACAGGATGCTGTTTGCATTGTGGATATCGGAATAGATATAGTGGTTGTTGATTTTGAAGAACGGGGTCACACCCACCGAAATATCTTTTAACCCGATCAGGCTCTGGATATGCCTTTCCAGTTCTGGGTATATGTTCGTGTCCGAAAAAGTGGTGTCATCCAGGAATATGTTTTTCATCTGGTTGATGACTTCCTGTTCGGTTACATTGTTGATGCGGATAACCGTGATCCCTTCAAAGTAGAATTTTTCTATCGGTACCTGGCTGATCAGTCCTTCAAAAGTCATGATCCGGTTGGTCTGTGGGTCTGTCAGCCCGGCAGGCATCGGAGGCATTTCATCAAGAGGGTGAACATCAATAAAACGACCATCCATCCGCATTTCCATATACTGGGTCAGTCCGGATTGACCGTCTTCATAGGAGTAAACAATTCGTGAGAAATCAGGGGTATTGTATCCCAGGTATTTTTTCAAGATCAGCCCGTATGCAAAATGAAGGCGTTGTTTATCAAGGGTGGCTTCCGAAGTCCCTTCGGGGAAACTGATCTCATCGGTCCCTGGTTTCAGTAATAATTTTTTAAAAAGGGGTGAGGCATAAACGGAATAAAAAGTAAAGGGGAGTGATACCCCGTACATGAAATTGGCTGTAGTAGGCGGAAAGACCGCAGAGAGCAGTTCCTGGATCAGTTCGGAATGGGGGGCCAGCAAAGACGTATCATTGATGGTTTTCAGCAATTCGGGTTTTGATTCCAGTTCCCGGATCACCTGTCCGTACAATTTTTGCATACCCGGATTTCCTTCGGCTATATTTTTCCGGAGTGCATTCGCCAGCGGGCGAAATGATAGCATGCTGTTCAGCAAGGGTTTGTCAGCTGTTTTAAATTCTTCCTGCATAATGAACAAGTTGCTGGCCCCACGGGGCCTTGTAAAAATAAAAAATAAAAGCCCTAGCGGGGAAGGACTTTTGTCATAATCAGTTTTGAGAGGGCATTTATCTCCGTTGCCTTCCCAGTTTTACCCCTACTTTAGCCACAATGGTGAAATAGGCGTCTTTATCCTTCGCCCCGCGCTGCTCACCCGGCATCGGTTGTACGTCATTGGGGACCAGTTCATCTCTCCGGAAATGAAGCTGTTGTGCAATCGCGGCCTGTGAAGGGGTCAGGTAATTGTAAAAAAGGGCAGGGTCTATATAGCTGGTACTGACATCATCCAGGTAGTCGGTGAATAATTTCCTATGCACAATTTCCATCCTGGCGTTGAATGAAGAATTGATCTCATACCTCAGTCCAAGCCCTCCCAGGATGTTAAGCTGGCTGAGTTTATACGGTTTCCGGTCGGGGTATTCCCTGAAGCCCTGTCCCTCCAGGCGGAGAGGGGCCAGGTAATACCATTGGCCATTCAGCTGGGCTTCGGGGTTAAATGAAAAATATCCGGCCCCCGCAACCAGGTAAGGCGATAACCTCGGAGGTTCTTCATCATAAGATTTAAAAAACAGGGGATGTACTTCCACGGCTACCTGCACTTCCGCGATCCTGCTTCGAAAACTCAGGTTGCGCTCATAACGGTCCTTGGTTGTGGAGGCAACATTTTGCAGAATGCTGTCAAAACCGGCAACGCTCCCGAATGTACCTTCTATACGGCCCGAAATTGCATCTTTATACGTAGCGGTAATATAAGCGCCGTAACAAAAACGTGCCGGTTTCCAGCGAAGGTCTTTGATAAAACCTTTGCCAGCTCTGGCTTTCCCGCCAAGATCGGTCAGCGAATTCATTATCCCACTGCTGAGTCCCATCTCGAACACGACATCACTTTCATAGTACTTACTGTTGGAATAGTAGTACTGTGCCTGAACGGATTGACAGAAACAGATTGCGCCAAGCAGACCCGGCATCAATATTCTTCTCATTCCTCAATAAAATTTTTACACAAAAAACCGGCAAATGCAGAATTCTAAGGATTTTGATAATGAGTAAATATATAGATTTCCGTGAACCGGTGACGCTGAAAAAGCGGGAAGACAGATGGAAATCAACGGTTGTGGAAAAGATATTTACACGGATTCAGACCTTGTTATTCTCTTTTGGAACGAGGGATTGTACAGGTTTTTTTTCTTTTAAACCGAAGTACCTGCACCCGGAGCGTAACCCGCAATTTTCACACCGGGGATTTCGTGCCAGACAGGTATACCTGCCATGCAGGATCAGCCAGTGATGAGCCTTGTGTACCAGGGCTGAAGGGATGTTTTTCAACAGTGTTTTTTCCACAGCCAGTGGAGTGGAGGCGGTCTGTGGCACCAGCCCGATTCGTTTACTGACCCGAAAAACATGTGTGTCCACAGCCATATTGGGTTGTTTATCCACTACAGACGTGATAACGTTGGCGGTTTTTCGCCCCACACCCGGGAGCCTGACCAGTTCTTCCACTGTCATCGGAATTTTTCCATCAAACTCTTTCGTGACCAATTTGGCCATACCCAGCAGGTGCCGGGTTTTGTTATTGGGATATGATATGCTTTTTACAAGCGGAAAGAGTTCGTCAAAAGTGGCCAGGCTCAGGGATTCAACTGTAGGAAATTTTTTAAAAAGGGCAGGTGTGGTCAGGTTTACCCTTTTGTCTGTACACTGTGCAGAAAGAATGACAGCTACCAGAAGCTGGTACGGATCCGCAAATTCCAGCTCCGTTTCTGCCACCGGCATATTTTTCTCAAAATAATCAATGATGAATGTATAACGTTCCTTTCGGGTCATACCGCAAGATAAAAAGTACCCGTGAGCGGGCCGGGTTTTTCAATGGTTAAAAGGGGCAAAAAAAAAGCATACCAGGTCATGGTATGCTTAAAATTTTTCCGAATGGGTTACTGAACTTCCTCTGTGGCCTTTTCCCGGGCATGGTTGAGAACTTGTAAGACAACTTCAGTTCGGGGGGCAACAATTAATTTGTCAAGCCTTTGCATCGAGGCCTTCAGCACAGTCATCTTTTCACGGAGGGTCCAGTCCTTTTCCAAAGCGGTTTCGATGGCGATGGTCTGTTGGTGGGAGGTCTCTTTGTATAAATACAATAATAGATCCTCAGGAGTAAAATTGGTCATTAGCAAACCTGTTAATTTGTCCAGAAATAGAGATTGTCCGTGGTAGCCAGATATTAAAAACGTCCGTCATATTAACGGGTCATAAATGGCCTTATTGTGCTGGGATTGCTAATTCTTTGGGGAATCGTAGTTTTCCGGTATAATGAAGAGTTCCTCATTGTCCCGCTTCATCATATATTTTTCCCTGGCATATTTTTCCAGTACGGCAGGATTATGCATAAGTCCCTCTAATTCTTTTCGTTCCGATTTAATCCGGGTCATGTAATAGGCCTTGCTTTGACGCAGGTTCTGCAGTTCCCGGGCCCGGTCCAGCTGGGTAAATACATCATTTTTATCGAGGAAAAGGAGGATGACGCAAAAGGCTGAAAAACTGATAAGGTATTTGTTTTTGAGCCAGTTGGGCAGACGGGTCAGCAAGCTGTTCATAGTATGGGATATTGACGGTTTCCGGTTATCAAGTCCGGGGCCGCAAGAAGCGGTCCCGGACCGGTAGGACTTCTATTTCCCAAATTTAATCTTTCCTTTTGGATAAACCGCGGACCCTCCCAGCAATTCTTCGATGCGAAGCAACTGGTTGTATTTGGCCATCCGGTCGGTGCGGGAAGCGCTTCCCGTTTTGATCTGACCGCAATTCAGTGCCACGGCCAGGTCTGCAATCGTAGTGTCTTCTGTTTCACCGCTTCGATGACTCATGATCGTATTAAAACCGTTGTGCTGGGCCAGCGTAACGGCATTGATCGTTTCAGTGATGGTGCCGATCTGGTTTACTTTCACCAGCAGGGCATTCGCGATATGCTTGTCAATCCCTCTTTGCAACCGGGTTACATTGGTTACGAAAAGGTCATCTCCAACCAGCTGGCACTTGTTGCCTATCGCCTGAGTCAGCGCGGCCCAGCCGCTCCAGTCGTCTTCGGCCATGCCGTCTTCAATGGAAACAATGGGGTATTTTTTTACCCAGCCTTCCCAGAATTTTACCAGTTGATCGCTGCTCATCTCGCGGCCACTGCTCTTATGAAACACATATTTTTTCTTTTTGGCATTCCACAATTCACTGTTGGCCGCGTCCATAGCGATCGTGATCTGGGTTCCGGGTTTGTAACCCGCAGCCACGATGGCTTCCATGACGGTATCAATCGCTTCTTCATTGCTCTGGATATTGGGAGCAAATCCTCCTTCATCCCCCACGTTGGTGCTGAATCCCTTCTTTTTCAAAACAGATTTAAGGGCGTGGAAGATCTCTACTCCCCATCTCAGTCCTTCACCGAAGGAAGCAGCCCCGACGGGCATCACCATGAATTCCTGGAAATCTATTTTATTATCGGCATGGGCCCCGCCATTGAGGATATTCATCATCGGGATCGGAAGGGTCTTGGCGTTGGTACCGCCGATATACCGGAACAGGGGCAGACCGGCTTCTTCGGCAGCTGCTTTGGCGACCGCCATACTCACGGCAAGCAGGGCATTCGCACCCAGTTTGCCTTTGTTTTCTGATCCGTCGAGCCGGATCATTATTTCGTCGATGCCAGTTTGATCAGCCACATCGTTTCCGATCAGTACCGGGGCCAGGATTTCGTTTACGTTCCGGACTGCCTTCAGTACGCCTTTCCCGAGATATTTTTTTTTGTCGTTGTCCCGCAATTCCACCGCTTCGTGGATACCTGTACTGGCCCCGCTGGGAACTGCCGCCCTGCCCAGGGCTCCCTCATCGGTCAAAACATCCACTTCAACGGTCGGGTTTCCCCGGGAATCAAGAATCTGGCGGGCAAAGATCTCTGCGATATAGCTCATACTAATTGGTTTAGGTAAAAAAATGACTTCAGGCAGGCTTTCGTGCCGCAAAGAAACGATGTTTTTGCCAATGATAATCAGGATATTCTTCCCTTTAAAATAGGTTGGGTATAAATTCAGATTATCCTCTTTTTTAAATAAGTTTGATGCTTGTTTCAGATATTGCGTCACCCGGATATGAAATATCTCATCACCCTTTTTTTCGCAACATTGTTTTTTGTCCCGGCAGGGGCTCAAGGTGGACTTTGTCCATCTAACCTGGATTTTGAGTTGGGTGATTTCTCCGGGTGGGTCTGCCGGGCCGGAACCGCCAATAACTACCCACTGCCACTGACCGGTCCGGTCCCGGGCAGGCACACCATTATCGATGCGGCCACGGCAGGAGCAGATCCATTTGGTTTTTTTCCGCAGCTATGCCCGAACGGGAGCAATTACAGTGTAAAACTGGGTAACCAGGTGAACGGATCACAGGCAGAGAGTATCTCGTTTACGTATACCATTCCTTCCCTTGTACCCTCTTTTTCCATGCTCTTTTATTATGCCGTGGTACTTGAAAACCCGGCGGGGCACCCACTCCAAAACCAGCCACGGTTCAGGGCCCGGATTATCGATGTGAGCTCCGGCAACCCCGTGCCCTGCGTGGATTTTGACTTTATTTCCTCAACAGCACCGGGAGGGTTCCAGATTTCTCCGATTCCAGGAAACCTGGGATCTCAGGTGGTTTATAAGGACTGGACACCCGTGAGTATTAACCTAGATGCATTTATCGGTCGAACGATTATGCTGGAATTCATAACCCAGGACTGCGCGCAAAATGGTCATGCGGGGTATGCCTATCTCGATGTCTATACAGCCTGCAACGGGGCGATCCAGGGGACTACGATATGCCCGGGGTCTACGTCGATAACCATTAATGCACCCTTTGGGTATCAAACCTATGAGTGGTACTCCGATTTAACTTTCACGACCCTGATTTCTTCTTCTCAATCTGTGACATTCACCCCGCCTCCTCCCGTCGGAACCGTACTTCCGGTGATCGTGGGGCCATACCCGGGTTACGGATGCCTGGATACACTTTATGCCACGATCCGGTCGGCTCCGGCCCCGGTTTCCAATGCAGGACCCGATCAATCCATTTGCCAGGGTAACCCGGTACAGATAGGGGGACCGCCAACAGCCGGTTATACCTATTCCTGGACACCCGCTTCTCAGGTCAGTAATCCAAATATTTCCAACCCGTTCGCCCAGCCGGCTACGACGAACCCAACCGAGTTTATTGTAACCACTACGGATATTCTGACAGGATGCTCTTCCTCGGATACGACGGTCATTTCGACATTTTTTGTGGATACCGTACTCTCGGTTTCAGGAAATATGGATTTCTGTGTCGGGGATCCCGGACCGGATCTTTCCGTCAACTCTTCCTCTACAGCTATTCAGTGGTATGAACAGGCGACGGGCCCCATCCCCGGAGCTACGGGAAGTATTTACAAACCGGTGGCCTCCGGTACATTCAAGGCGGTAATCACACAGGGAGGCTGTGTCGACAGTACCCGGTATGTTACCGTAACCATGCACCCGCTTCCTGTGTCTTCCTTTACACTAAACAGCGATACCGGCTGTGTCACACTCAATTCTTTTGTTTTCACCAATACATCCAACGCACCCGACAATTCTCCCATGGTTCATATATGGACTTTTAGCGACGGAACCTGGCAACCGGGTCCTGACGCTTCCGCATCTTTCAACCAGGTGGGAAGTTACACGGCAAAATTGCTGACGACAACCTCCTTTGGTTGTAAGGACAGTACTTCGGGCATGGTGTATGTACTCCCTAACGGGATCCCGGATTTTACCTGGGATTCCATTTGTACTGGTCGTCCTGTGCAATTCACCAACCTGAGTAGTGAAAACGGATCGCCCCGTGTTTCCTACACCTGGGATTTCAATAACGGGGACCCGCCAATCAATTTGAGAACCCCAAGCCCCGTCACTTACAACACGCCGCCTGGAAATATTGATGTCTCACTTACCATGAGCGCCCTGGGTTGCGAGAACGACCCCAGGACAATCGTGAAAACGGTTAAAGTTAACCTCCAGGAGCCCGGCTACCGGTACCGCGATATTACCGTGCCTCAGAACAGTTCTGCATTTATCCATGTCCGCGACACGATCGGTACAGTATATAACTGGCGCCCGCCCATCCATCTCAGCAGTTATTCCACCCCTTATGTTGAGTTTTTCGCTGATGGCAATGATGTGTTGTACCTGATCGATATCACCGACCGGCATACCTGCGTAACCACGGATACGATCCAGATGCTGGTACTTAAAAAACCCGGCTACTATCTCCCGTCGGCTTTTACTCCCAATAATGACGGGCTTAATGATGTTGCTCGTCCATATCTCATAGGGATGAAGGGGCTTAAAAGCTTTTCCGTGTTCAACCGTTGGGGCCAGCAGGTATTTCATACCCGTACTTATGGTGAAGGCTGGGATGGAAAATTCAAGGGTGTGGACCAGGCCACGGGCGTGTATATCTGGGTGCTGGAATTTTTTGACGGGAATGATAAACTGGTCACGGAAAAAGGTACGATTACGGTAATCCGTTAGACAAGTATCTCCTTAACCTGCTCCGGATAAGCGGATAATTCAAGATTTTTGCAGAAGTGCGTTTTCAGATTCTGAAATATGTTGTTTTTTACCTGCTAACCGGACTAATATTCAGCCAGGTCCGGGCACAGGCGGGACTTTGTCCCCTCAATCTGGATTTTGAACAGGGAGATTTTACCAATTGGCAATGCCGGGCAGGTACGGTCAATGTACTTCCGCTCCCGTTAACCGGCCCGATTCCCGGCCGGCATACGATGATAAGCCCAGCCAATGCCGGTTTGGATCCTTTCGGATCCTTTCCCCAACTCTGCCCGAACGGAAGCAACTTCAGTGTGAAACTGGGCAATTTTGATGTTGATGCCGAATCGGAAAGTGTGTCTTACGTTTATTTCATCCCTTCAAATCTCACTCATTTTTCGATGTTGTTCTATTACGCTGTGGTACTGGAAGATCCGGATGGACATTTACTGGAGCACCAGCCCCGGTTCCGGGCACGGATCATCGACATGAGTACCGGAAATCCGGTGCCCTGCGTCGATTTTGACTTTATTTCTTCCTCGACGCCGGGCGGATTCCAGGTATCGCCTGTTAGGGGCCATGGGTCGTCTGTGGTCAAGTTTAAGGACTGGACCCCGGTCAGCATCAACCTCGATGCCTATATCGGGAGAAAGATCATGCTTGAATTCATCACCCAGGATTGTGCCTTGCGGGCCCATGCAGGCTATGCCTATGTGGATGTATTTAGCGCATGTAACGGAGCGATCCAGGGTACCACCATTTGTCCGGGTGGCACCTCATTGTCTCTCCAGGCACCTTTCGGATACCAAACTTATGAGTGGTATTCAGACCTCACTTTTTCCACCATTATTTCCAATACTCAGACACTTACCCTGACTCCACCGCCAACGGCTGGTTCTGTTTTCCCGGTTATTGTCGGTCCATACCCCGGTTACGGTTGCACTGACACGCTTTATGCCACCATAAATACTTCCACTGCACCCGTATCCGATGCCGGTCCTGACAGATCCCTGTGTAAAAACGTGAACCAGATTCCCATCGGATCACCACCGGTAACGGGTTATACCTATTCCTGGACACCCGCTTCTCAGGTCAGTAATCCAAATATTTCCAACCCGATCGCCCAGCCGGCTACGACGAACCCAACAGAGTTTATTGTAACCACTACGGATATTCTGACCGGTTGCAGTTCCCGGGATACGACAATCATTTCCACTTTCAACGTGGATACCGCACTGACCGTCTCCGGTAACCCGGAGTTTTGTGCCGGTGAAACAGGCCTTGGACTTTCCGTGAGTAATGCTTCTACCGCCATCCAATGGCATGAACAAACGGCGGGTCCCGTTCAAGGCGCCACAGTTCCTTTGTTCCACCCCGTATTGTCAGGAACCTATTGGGCGGAGATCACCCAGGGAGGATGCGTGGACAGCACCCGCGGCGTGCCAGTATCCATTCACCCTTTGCCCATCGCTGATTTTACGATCAACACGGATACGGGATGCGTAACGATGAATTCATTTGTGTTTACCAATGCTTCCAATGCGCCGGATAATGCCCTGATGGATCATATCTGGACTTTCAGTGATGGAAACTGGCAGCAGTCGCTGGATGCTTCAGCTTCGTTTAACCAGGTAGGGATGTACACGGCCAAGCTGCTTTCCACCACATCTTTTGGATGCAGGGACAGTATTGAAAAGCCGGTGTATGTTTTGCCAAACGGCGTTCCCGATTTCACCTGGGATTCGATCTGTATTGGCAAGCAGGTCCGGTTCACCAACCTCAGTAATGAAAATGGTTCGGCGAGGGCCGGTTATGTCTGGGATTTTGGCAACGGGGATCCACCCTCCGGACTGAAAATACCGGTGCCTGTAGTCTTCAGTACCCCGCCGGGCGAATTGTCGGTTACACTTAAAATGGCGACCCTGGGATGTGAAAACGACACCCAGACTGTGGTGAAGACCGTAAGGGTAAACCTCCAGTCCCCGGGATACAGGTATAAGGATATTACCGTGCCTCAAAACAGTTCCGCATTTATTCATGTCCGGGACACCATTGGCACCATCTATAACTGGAAGCCGGCCATGCACCTGAGTAGTTATTCCACCCCTTATGTTGAGTTTTTCGCTGATGGCAATGATGTGTTGTACC
>JBMSNP010000025.1:0-40113 GCA_049421765.1 Chitinophagaceae bacterium | reverse complement strand
TCCCAACAAGACGCTCTTCCGATCTCAAACATTTAAACAATCTTGCAGTAGCCGCCCGTACCGGTAAATTAAAAGCAGATGATACAAGCGGAGGGACCTTTACACTCACCAATGTGGGCACTTTCGGAAGCCTGATGGGTACACCCATCATCAACCAGCCCCAGGTCGCGATCATGGCGGTGGGCGCCATCAAGAAAAGACCCGTGGTTATTGAAACCCCCGCCGGCGACAGCATCGCCATCCGTCATATGATGTACCTCAGCATGAGTTATGATCACCGGATCGTGGACGGAAGCCTCGGCGCGACATTCCTGACCGCCGTGGCCAAAGAACTTGAAAACTTCAACCCCGGCAGAGATTTTTAATAGCAATTAACCGGTAAGTATTTGTTACTCCGTCCTTGCCCCGAATTTTTTCCCGTGGAAAAGGTACCGGATGCCTTTTCGTCTGACCTCGTAAAGATTGTCGTATTGGGTTTCAGCAAGACTGGCAGGCACCACGTTCCTCCCGCAAAGCCGGTTTGTGATCTCACCAATCGTATTGGAATGACCCACCACAAGCACATTCCCCTTGCGTATTGATTTCAATTTTTCCACGAAAACATCCAGCGAATCTTTTTTACTGCTGTATATCTCAATCACAAGGCCGGGATCCCATTCCCTCAAAGGTTCGGCCGTACGGATCGTGCGGGTATAATTGGTTGAAAAAACACGGGCAATGTGTTTCCCTTTTAGCAAGTCACGGAGCACAGCTGCCCGGGCCTCTCCGGCTTCTGAAAGCGGGGGATTGCCCGCCTCCATAGCGCTGGCTCCGGCTTTTACCGGTTGCTTCTCCGCATGCCTTACAATATAAATGGTATTGCTACAGGCAGTCAGCCCGGCCAGAAGCAGGTACAACAGGTATTTCATTCGTGCTTTTTTAACACCTTAAAATTAAACCACCCACACGATCTTCAAGTCTTTTTCATAAATTAGTTCAAACAAATCCGAATGTTATGAAGTCATTATCCGAAACCTGGTTTGCAGAGGGACGTATTGATTTCGAACTGAAGAAATACACCCTGCTTGCATATTTGCAGGAGGTAAACAGGTATTTCCACGAAAACAAACTTTACCCGCAGCTTGCGGATGTGATTTTCCATTATCATAATATCGTGGCTTTCCGCGAGAATAAAAAATACCTCCAGGAACATTTTCCTAAAAAACTCACCGGGATCCAGATGGAAAAACTCCAGCTGCTCTACGAGCAAATGATCGGGGATGACGAACTCATGAAAGAACTCGAGGATATTATCCATTATTCCGCCGGAAAGATCAAAAGCACGATCAGCAGCGGAACGGAAATCTATGAATTTGTGGAGGAAAAGATCAACATCCAACCGGTGGGTCTCCTTCCGCTGGATACCCAGGAAGGATATTTTTTTCTGCGCACAGGCACTTCGGGTTATACCGGCGTGTACCACTACAGGCTTTCCATATTTGAAAAACACGATGAACGGTACCGGAGCATCCGGACATCCTTTATCGATCACCGGGTCCGCAACATCAGTACTACATACGAACACATCAAATCGGAACTCATCCGCAACCGGAAGGACCTGCCCAACCCGGCGGTGTATTCCGTAGAATCTGACCTGCAGTTCCCCATTGATGAAACCTTATTGCCGGTTGCCAAAAGGTGCCTGGTAAAATTCATTTCCGCGGCAGCGTAGGGGGAAACTCAAGGAGTTTGAAAAGTATAATATGCCTTAAAAGTTGATTGCGGAAATACCGCGTCCCCCAGCCATTCCTTGAAGCACACCTCTCCGTAGTTTCTCAATCCAGCTCCAGTCCCCAGTCTTTCCCTTTACGGACAGCGGGTACCCCTTCCGTGATCCAGCGTGCCGGCCTGGCACCTTTCAGCATATAGTCGAAAAACTGTTGCATCCGGATATAGTAATCCTTCATATCCTTTCGTTGGGAAAGCCCGTGTCCCTGCCCGTTATAATTCAGCAGCCAAACCGGTTTTCCCAATCGGCGCAGTCCGGTGAAGAGTTCAATTCCCTGGTACCATGGAACGGCCCCGTCTTCGTCGTTATGCAGGATTACCATGGGTGCGGTTACCTTGTCGAGTTGAAACAGCGGGGAGTTCCGGATATACAGATCGGGCCGCTCCCAAAGGGTGGCGCCGATCCGGCTCTGGGCCTTTTCGTACTGGAACTGACGGCTTCTCCCCGACTCCCAACGGATCCCGCCGTAAGCACTTGTCATATTTGAAACCGGGGCCCCGGCCCACACGGCCCGGAACAAATTTGTCATGGTAGCCAGCTGGGCTGCCTGGTAACCACCCCAGCTATGTCCCTGGATTGCCATACGGGTACTGTCGGCCCATCCCCGTTTTACCAGAGCCCGGGCACCACTGACAACGTAATCATAAGCACTTTGACCGGGAAACCCGATCCGGTATTCGATATCGGGAATAAAAACGATATACCCGTTGCTGACCATACAGGATATATTGACCTCGCTTCTTATCGGGCCAGGTTCTTTATAATCAAAAAGATTCTGACTCAGTTTTTCATAGAAATAAACAATAACAGGATATTTCTTTTTCGGATCAAAATGGTCAGGCTTGTACACGATACCGGTTGCATTCTTCCCGTTATAGGCTTTCCAGTTAAATAACTCTGCACTACCCCACAAATAATCAGCCTGCTGGGGATTGATGGATGAAAGCCTGGTTTCGCGATTTGGCCGGGCAGATGACAGATTCCCGTCCCCTGGAGTGGGTATTGCATCAAGAAGATAGATATCAGGCGGCAGTGTGAAATTCTCTTTTGTATAGATCAGTTGCGGAGCCTGTTTTGCTTTTCTTACCTGTCCGAAACTATAATCACCCCCGGTGAGAGTGGCTGGGGTGACTGTCATTTTCCCGATCCTTCCCATAACCAGGCCAGCCTGTTTGGTATCTTCCCGGAAATAACTGAAAAATACAGGATTATCTGAGCCTATGAAACGTTCCTCGGTATCCAGCTTGATATAACGATAACGGGTTTTATCAGACCGGCCGTTACCGGTGATGATCCGGGGGTTGTCGCCGGTAGCAAGGTCAATCGCCCACACATCGAACCTGTCGTACACATAAACGGCCGAATCACCTGCATGCCATCCCATGATGCCGTAATTGGACGGATGGTCCGGCATGTCAAATTCCTCACTCCATAATGCAGGCCTGATCTTTTCCGTGAGATTTTTGACCCGGTGACCGTCCCATGCAAAATATTCCCGTGCTTTCTGGTCGTACCACATGATATAATGCCCCCCCGGAGAGGGGTAAACCGAACCCTGCAGGTTTTCCTTAACCAGCATTTTGAACCCGGTATTCACATCTATTGAATAAATGTCCGTCAATGAGGACGACATCCACTGGGATTCTATCCGCTTTCCGAAATCAGAGATACCAACAAACATATCCCCGTCCCCTTCATTGGTCAGTAACACCTGGGGAATCTCACGGCTTCCCAGTTGCCGCACCCGTCGCGAATCCAGGTCAAGCATACTGAGATAGTTTTCCTGCCGGGCAGCCTGCAGGCGGGCTGGCACTTTTTGCATGGGTTGCAAATAATCATCTTTATAATGCCAGACATCCAGGGTCGGCATATCCATATCAATGATCGTGGTATCGCGTGGCACCGGAACCGGGGCAGATCCGAAAAACAAACGCCTTCCGCTCCGGCTGAAACGAATATTCCCATACTCACTGACAGTCATACCGAGTCTCATCCCGATAGTATTCTTATCCACAACCCACTCCGCGCTGTCCATACCCGTCCTGTAATACCAGAGCTTATAATATTTCACCAGGTCTTTTTTTCCTGCTTCCCGCTCCGCGACATATGCCACCTGTGATCCGTCATCCGATAATGTAAAACTGCGAAAATCATTTCCCCCGTTGCTCAGAACGGTAAGTTTTCCCGATTCCAGGTCACAATAAATAATTTTACGAGGACCTGCGGAATCCCCCGCCTGTTCAAAAAGTAGTTTATTCCCGGTCTTTGAGAAATAATATTCCAGCACCCGTTCATAAACTTTTTCATTTCCTGATGACAGTTCTCTTACAACCAGTTCATAGGCGGTTCTCATCCCCATCTGCATCATCCGATTCCGGGTAATCCCCCGACATCCCGGGGCTTGCAGTTGCTGTTTCATCCCCAGGCATGTAATCTGATTCATCTCTTCTTTTATTTTTTTTCTTTTTTGGCTGATTCTCGAGCAGGTTTTTCAGGGAATCAATCACCCGGCTCAGGCTGTCGGTAACACGACCCGACGCCTTTTCCTTTGTCCCGGATTTTGCGGAAACAGCGGGTCCCTTTTCGAGCTGATAGGCCAGCCAGTTTCCAGGATTTCCCGGCATTTTGAAATTTCGAACCATGGGCCTTTTCCAAATCTCGTCCTTTCCCAGTTCGATTACTGCCAGGGAATCCTTGGGAAATTCATCAGGTTTCTTCTTTTTGAGCCGGGCTTCCCGCGTGTCGCGGAACAGGGGCCTGATCCGGCATACCAGGAACCGGCTGTCGTCGGTGATCATGGCATTGTATCCTCGCTGAATTGTCCTGGAAAAGGATCCGTCACCGGAACGGATAAACAATTCGTTATCTCCCTCCTGGGGCACAACGGAATAAACTACCCAGTGTCCGTCAGGACTGATCAGGGATTCACTGATGCGCTGCCAGCTGTCAAATGCTGTCGGATCCAGGGGTTTTTTCTGGGCAGAAGACTGGATGCATATGCCAAAAAGAAATAAAAACAATATGGCTCGCAACATGATGTAGATTTATTTTCTAAGGTAATGAAAACGGGCGAGGAACATATTATGTACCTATGTAAAACCGGGGTAACGCTTCAGGGATTATCCATTCCGAACCCCGGTAATAAGACCGTATTGCCACCGTCCTTCCCGGATGGCCCGGTACTGGAATTTACAGGCCCGGATATTCATTCGCTGCAGGGTGGTCGGTGGCTTTGAAAAACTAAGTCTTCTCCAGAGCAGGTAAAGACGGGCGAGAAAATATATCCGGTAGAGCCTGCGGGAAGAATGCATGATTCCTGCTGAAATATCACGGTGTTGAACATGCGAAAAACCAGCCTCTTCCATGAACCCGGAAAACCTGTTGGGTGTTTCCAGATAATTGACCTGCCAGCCATCCAGCCAGGGGCGGATGAGCGGGTGCTCGTTGTCTTCGAACCTTGTTACAAACCCGTCGGCCACCACCAGTCGTCCACCCGGTTTGAGAAGCCGGGCAGCTTCCCGCACAAAGGATTTTTTATCCTCCGCGTAGCAAATGCTTTCACATCCCCAGACCACATCAAAAGATCTGTCTGGAAATGTCGTGGCGCTGTAATCCATTACCTGGAAGTCCGTGAGCCGTTCCACCCCTTTCCCACGGGCAAGTTCCCTGGCCTGGTTCACTTGTCTTTCACTAAGGCTGATCCCTGTAACACGTGCACCGGTTGCAGACGCCAGGAAAATGCTGCTCCCGCCCACGCCGCATCCTGCATCAAGGACCCGGTCATTGGCGCCGATGCCGGCAGCTTCAGCCATCAATTCATTCATCCGGACCAGGGACTGGGGAAATGAATGAACCTGCTGATCCCAGTACCCGTAATGAATCGCCAGGCTGTTGTCCAGGTCCCAGGAATCCCGGTACGCGTGCTCGGTGTCGCGGTAGTAATCAATTATTTTCTGATGGTATTCCGGTGAGTGCATGTGATTTTGATTTGCGCGCAGTCCGTAGGAGCATCCAGACATGGGTCAGCAGTGCCAGGGCGATCAGAATAAAACCCAAGAAGAACCACTTGCTCAGCAGTTCATTTTCCCGGTATACGATAAAGGCCAGGATAATTCCGTACACAGGTTCCAGGTTGAAGGTCAGGTTCACTGTAAATGCGGATAATTTTTTCAGCGCATACGCTGAGAACTGGAAGGCGATCACGGAACAGATCCAGGCCAGCACCAGCAACCATAAAAAGTCGTTTAGATCGGGAATGATATAATTCGTGGGAAACCTGTACAGGTAAAAAGGCATCATGGCGGTAAGTAAGAGAAAACCGCCCGACAACTGATATGTGAGCAGGGTTTCCGGGTTGATCCTTTTCACCATTTGCTTGAGCAGGATGATGGCTACGGAAATCAGGACTGAGGAGATCACACCCAGGATGATACCCGTCTTGTAACGGGGGTCAAAATGAAAGATGATGTAGATTCCCGCCATCACCACCAGGCCCAGGAACACTTCCGCCCACCGGAACCGGGTACGCATGATCAGCGGTTCGAGCAAAGCGGTAAAGAATCCCACTGCCGAGAAACAAACCAGCGCCACCGAAATATTGGCATATTTGATGGCCCCGTAAAAAGTTACCCAGTGCAGGGCCGCCAGGAACCCGATCCCCGACAAACGCAGTATATCTTTCAGCGGAATGCGACGTAGCTTACCTGTAAGCCAAAAGAGGACCCACATGGTAGCAGCCGTAATCAGCAGCCGATACCAAACCAGCAGTCCCTCGTTCAGGTGGATCAGCCTGCCGAGAATCCCGGTGAAACCGGCCAGGAAAACAGAAATGTGTAATTGCAGAAAGGCCTTGCGCATCAGCCTGTAAACTAATCAAAAAAGGGGTTACTTGGTTTCGGCCAGAACTTCCTTGGAGGAAATCACATCACCGGATGAACCGGAAGGCTCGGGGTTGGAAACTTTCCTCCGATAATCGGTGAACCAGCTATTCCAGCGGAGCTTGAGCACTCCAAGTATTCCTTCCTTCACGATTCCCTTGTTCATCTTGGACTGCCCGTAGATCCGGTCCCTGAAAATGATCGGGACCTCCTTCAGTTTGAACCCGAGTTTCCACGCAGTGAATTTCATGGCGATCTGGAATGCGTACCCGACAAATGGAATTTTGTCCAGGTTGATGGCCTCCAGTACTTCCCGTTTGTAACACATGAACCCGGCGGTCGGATCCTTTACCGGCATCCAAGTGATCAATCGGGTATAAACCGAAGCGCCTTTTGATAAAGCGATCCTGTTTTGAGGCCAGTTCACCACCCCGCCACCCTTTACATACCTGGATCCGATCGAAAGATCGGCCCCTTGGTTTTTGCAGGCATCATATAGCCTGACCAGATCTGCGGGGTCATGTGAGAAATCGGCATCGATCTCGAAAATAAAACGGTAGCCGCGGGCCAGGGCCCACTTAAAACCATGAATATAGGCGGTTCCCAGTCCCAGTTTGCCTTTTCTTTCTTCAATAAAAAGCTGGCCCGGGTAGGTGGATTGCAGATCCCTAACAATTTGAGCTGTGCCATCCGGGGAATTATCATCAACCACCAGGATATGAAAATCTCCCTTCAGGGCATAAATGGCCTGCAGGATGTTGGGGATATTCTCCCTTTCATTATAGGTTGGTATGACGACCAGCTTTTCCAGGGAATGATTGAAGTTTAATTCCGAATTTACGATAATTCAGGTGTAAGACCTGTTAAAAAATGTTCGGAGGCCGGGCAAATCAGGACCCTTTTTTCAACATGGTCCGGGTGTAAATTTCCGTCAACTTCTGTTTGGTATGCTGGGGAAAATCACCTTTCATCATCCAGTCGTAATATTGGGGTTCAGCTTTCAGCACATCGGCAACGGGGCGTCCCTTAAACTTACCGAAATTGAACACTTCCACTCCGTTATCCATGATAAACCGGCGTGCAAAATCAACGATCTGGTCTTCCCCGAGCACTTTCAGGATGGAGTCGACCGACTGACCCAGCTCCGGGTATTTTTCCAGTTGCTTTTCCAGTACTTCAAAAGTAGCGGTTGCATCGACTTCAGCGCTATGCGCCCCATCCAGAACCTTGTTGCAATAAAATTTATAGGCAGCCCCCAGGGTACGGGGTTCCATTTTATGAAAGATATTCTGGACATCCAGCAATTTGCGGTTTTTCATATCAAATTCCACTCCGGCACGGAGAAACTCCTCCATCAGCAAAGGGATATCGAAACGGTTGGAGTTGTAACCCGCGAGGTCGCAACCATCCAGCATTTGCTTAAACTCCTGGCCCACCTGCTTAAAAGTAGGTGCATCTTTTACCATTTCATCGGTAATCCCATGCACATCGCTGGCTACTTTAGGGATAGGGATTCCGGGATTGATCAGCTTGCGTTTGGTACTCCGGGTGCCATCGGTCAGGATCTTGACAATTGCGATCTCCACGATACGGTCGGTTCCCAGATTTACCCCGGTCGTCTCCAGGTCAATAAAGGCAAGGGGCTTTTTTAGTTGAAGCATCGGGTCAGTAATTGGTCATTTAATAATGGGGCGGTAAAGTTAGGGGATTGCTATCGTTCTAAAAATCAATTTTCTCCCTCACCAAACCGCATGACTCAAAGATAACCAGTATTTTATGCCCCATTTTCCATCCCCCTTGCCGGTCCTTCTGTCCTGTTTCGGGATTGTGACTTCCGTCTTATCTTTGCCAGCGTAAAATAATTGGTTGCCTTTTACGTTTAACAATCAAATATCCACCAATATGAAAAATAAGTTATTTATCGCCCTGGCTATCCTGTCGATGGTAATCCTGGCCACTTCCTGTGCATCACAAAAATATGGATGCCCTTCCAATCCGCAGGCCAACTCCCGTTTCAGAGGCTGATTTTAGCAATCATTCTGTAACATTTGCCGTTAATTGATTCCCCGGAATTTTTCCGAAGGGAATTTTATGACGTGAGGACAAGCAAATTGCCTTTAATAAAAGGGCATGATATCCTCATATCAGGAATATCCATTATTTTTTCCGACCTAACACATCATCATTTCCTGCACCGAACGGGTAGGCCGTTACACATGATGTCTCAGATAATTCAAAAGGCTTACTAACATGTAGGCCCTTTCTTTTTGTACTGATTAATCAATCAAACTTATGCAGGAAACGCTGAAAATATCAGTGTAAATATCGGGGCGAATGTACCGGCAAGGTACAGATGCTGGGCCATATGAATGAAGCTGCACTTGAAGAAATCCGGGGAGCTTTCAATGGACGGGGTCAGTTCAAGTGATGAAGAAGGTCAGATCAATGCATTATTCAATGCATACCTGATAATTTCCGCATTCGATTTCATTCCCATCTTTTGCATGATCCGGGAACGGTAGGTACTTATGGTATTGGGGCTGACCTTTAATTCGCAGGCTATCTCTGAAATTGATTTCCCGTCAACCAGTTTTTTCATCACCTCAAGTTCCCGTTCACTCAGCAATTCATGCGCCGAGAACCGGGCCGGATGCGAACCCAGTCCCGCCATTTGTTCGGCAAACCCCGGCTGTAAGTATGTACTACCGTTTAGCAATGTGTTCACGGCATGAAGTAATTCATCCGTAGCGGCATCCTTATTCAGGTAACCGGAGGCACCCATGCGCAGAACCTGGATGGCAAACTGTTCATCGGGGAATATGCTGATGATGAGGATGGCCTGATCAGGTTTCGCCTGCCGGATCTGACGGATTGCCTCCAACCCGCCTCCACCCGGCATGGATAGATCAGAGACGATGATATCCCAATGAGACGAAAGGGCCTGCTCTATCAAGCCGGGGGTATCGGATACCTCCTGAATTTCGGGGTCCTGCAACCCCTCGGCCAGTATTTGCCGGATACCCCGGCGAACGATCGCGTGGTCGTCTGCTATCAGAATCCTTAACATGTTATGGGAAGGTCAAGTAGCCCAATACACCGGTCCCGGAAACTTGTGTGACCTTTTGGGAAAAATAAATCTCATCGGGAAATGAAGCTGTCATATACTGCACAAATCACTTGTAGTGATAATACTACCGGCAGGATTCGGGTCAGATCAGTCTTTTTTCGAGGGCATAACGGGTCAAGTCTGCATTGTTCCGAAGGCCGGTTTTTTCAAGTATTCGTGACCGGTAGGTGCTCACCGTAGTGGCACTGAGTGATAACTGTTCGGCAATCTCCGTAATGGATTTCCCGGCGGCCAACATTTTAAGTACGTCAAACTCCCGGTTGCTGAGGGTCTCATGTGGCTCCCGGGAATGCCCGGTATCCAGGGCTCCGATCAGTTTTTCGGCGATCCCGGGAGTAATAAATTTTCGGCCGTTGCGAATCATGCGGATGGATGGAATGAGTTCCTCATGTACCGCATCCTTGGATAAATATCCTGAAGCACCGGCCCGGAAAGCACGAAGCGCATACTGGTCTTCCGGATGCATGCTCATAATCAGCACCGGGAGTGAAGGGCTGATCTCCCGGATCTGTTGCAGTCCTTCAAGCCCGCTCCGGCCGGGCATGCTGATATCGCAGATCGCCAGGTGCCATTCGGCTTTCAACACTTCACTGACCAGGGTTTCTACGTCGCCGACCTCCCCGATCTCCGCGGAGGGATACTCTTCCAGGATCAGCTGTCGAAGTCCTTTCCGCACAATGGCATGATCATCCGCTATCAGGATCCGAAACTTATCCATGGTTTTACGTTGTTGGCGAAACAGGAACGGATACCCGTACCAGGGTTCCCTTTCCGAGTATGCTGTCGATACTGTAATTGCCTTTGATCAGTGCAATACGCTCCTTCATACCCAATATACCCAAAGTTTTTTTGTTTGTAACCTCCGCTTTTAAGAAACCCACCCCGTTATCCTGTATTTCCAGATTCATATGATCATCCTGCTGGTACAAGCGTACCGTGATTTCTGTGGCCTTTGCATGACGGGCCACATTGGTCAGGCATTCCTGCAGGACCCTGAATAGGGAAATGTTCACCCGCTCCGGTAATTTCACTTCCCCTGTTTCCACCATTGTGCGAATCCCGATACCCATTCGCTTCCCGAAATCCTGCGTATGCCATTCTATCGCCGCGGACAGACCAAGATCATCGAGCATACTGGGCCGGAGCTCGGAAGATATCCGACGTACGGATTTAACAGTATTGTCAATCATTTCAAGTAACCCGCTTAGCCGTTCCGCCACTTTTTCATCTTTCCCCTGCCATTTCCCCATCAGCCAGGAAATATCCATTTTAAGCACTGTCAGTTGCTGGCCCAGCTCATCATGAATCTCCCGGGCGATATTTGACCGCTCCTCTTCCCGGATATTTTGCAGGTGCCCCGACAATTCCCGTATGGCCCGATAAGATTCGAGTAGCTCTTCCTCAGCGTTCTTCTTCACCGTAATATCAACCGAAGTGACAAAAGCGCCCGTAATCACTCCTTCTTCATTCCGGACCGGTCCGTACTCGACATTTTTCCATAACACCCCGCCCGGAAAAGGTACAGGATAATCGTAATTTATTTTTTCACCCTTAAAAACAAGATCATAATTGTTCTTGATATAATCCTTTCGCTCCGGCGGCAGCAAGTCAAGGATAAGGGCTCCGGATGTTACTTTTTTCCCCCATGCCAGCTCAAGATTTCGCTGCGCGGTCTGATTGATCAGGATGACCTGGTAATCCAGGTCTATCACATAAAAATCATCGACCGAACTGGACAGGATATGGCGGAGCTTTTCTTCTGATTCCTTCAGGGCGGATTCGGCTTTTTTCCGTTCCGTAATGTCCATCATATTGCCCAACAACCGGGTTGCCTTCCCCTCGGCATTTCGAACAATATAGGATCGGCCGTAAATATCCCGTTACCCGTTGAAATCGGTCCTGAACCGATATTCGGTAATGAACACATTCCTATCTGATGCCAGGGCTTTTTCCTGCTCGTCTATGATCCGTTCCCGATCATCGGGGTGTAGCCTGTTTTGCCACTCCTTTTCACTTGGTACCGGATCTTCCAGGGTAAGACCATAAAGTTGCTGATGCACTTCGTTGCCCCATATCTCCCCCGTTTCACAATTCCATTCCCATATCGCGTCCCGTGTGGTGCGGCCGATGAGGTTGAACCGCTCGTTGGAACGGCGGATTTCCATCTCGGCATTTTTCACTTCGGAGACATCCCTGAAGAAAACCGATATCCCCGTTGGGGAAGGATACAACTGCGAGGAGAACCATTTGCCGAGAGGCGGAAAATAAAAATCAATCGCCTGTTGCTTTTGTTCCCGAACTGCAAAAGTCAGTGCCTCATGGGCGGGCGTATTCACTACATCCGGAAATGCCTCCCAGATGGTATGTCCCATGAGTTCCCCGGGTGTTTTCCCGGTCAACTCGTACATGTATTCGTTTACATAGGTAAATCGCCATTCGTTGTCGAGCGAATAAAACCCGTCCCGGATCCGGCCCACGACATTCCTGACCAGGGCAGTTTTTTCTTCAACCTGCATGGCCAGTTCCTCATTGAAACGGGACAATAACTTTTCCGCCTTCTTTCGCTCGGTAATATCCCTTAGCAAAATAAGGAAGCCGGTTTGCTCATTCTTTTCGTTATTCAACGTTGTGATACTAGCCGAGTAGTCAAAACCATTTTGATCCCGGTTTAAATGGTATCCTTCGATTGTGATCGGTTCGTTTTCAATCCCCTGTCCTGTAAGCTTTGAAATCTGGTCCAGGCTGAAACCACCCAGTTTTATCCCTGGGATAAATTTACCCGTCACCTGTTCCTTTGAATACCCGAACAACTTTTCAGCTCCTGTATTCCAGCTCAGAATCAACCCGGACAGGTTTGTGGAAAATATGGCATCTCCGGCTTGTTCGGTAAGACGGGCCAGGTATTGAAGTTTCTCGCGGTTATCCCTACGCATCGATTCCCCGATGAAATACTGCCAGAGAAGCCAGCTCAGAACACCCAGGCTTAAACTTAACAGGGATATCAGCAATATCGCTGAGTTGCGCGAAGCCTCCTGCCGCTGAAGTTCTGATTTTAAAAAAAGGGCCCTGTCCTGCTTTAAAATCAGATCCGTAATTTGCCTGATACTGTCCATGAACTGTTTACCAGCCCCCGAGAATATCACCCTTTGTGCGGAATCATACTTCCCGGCCCTGACCAGGTCCACAATAGCATTACTCACGTCTAATTTCCGGCGAGTGGACCCAAGCAGTGAACTTATCATTCCGCGCCGTTGGGGATACAGCGGAATTAAATTGCGAACAGCCTGGGTATCTGCCGGTATTTTTTTCAGTGCAATTGAATAGGGTTCCAGGAAGTATGGGGTCCGGGTGATAAAAAATCCCCGCTGACCCGTTTCAATATCCTGTAGATCATCCATCAGGTCCTCGATCACCTGCATCGATTGCTGGCTTTCTTTTACCCTTTCGGTTTGCCAGTGGGCTTCCCGGTTACTCCTGTAAGTGAAATAAGCAGTGAACAGCACCACTATTGCAATAATGATAAAACTGATGATGATATTCTTTCTGGTGTATAACCGTGACATAACAGGTCAGGTTTATTCAGGCCGGGTAAAGTCAGGCATTTTTGCAATGCCAACCTCCGGGCCAGAGCCTTGTATGTAAAAATAACCAATGCAAGGGTAATATCCGGCTGGATTCCACGGGGAGGGTACCGATCAGAAAGATCAAAAAAATTCCCGGTTCAACTGAACCGGGAACCCTAAAAAAGTGGAGGCGACCGGAATCGAACCGGTGTCCAAACATATTCTCTAAAAGCTTTCTACATGTTTATTCAATTTTAATTTGTCGGGAAACAACTGGGAACTGACAACCGATCGAGTCCGTAGCTGAATGGGCTTAGGCAACAGGCACAGCCTACTGTTGCAGCATCTTGTTTTGTTTTGAGTCGGCGGCGGGGCATGGAAACAAGCGAACCGGCCCGGCGGCCCGAATGACTACTTAATCACTGATTAGGCAGCCATGGCATACTGAGTATTGCCATTTGTAGTTTTCGTATTCAGATTCAACTGCTAATTACGCAACGCAGTACATGCTTACACTTTCAAAGACCTATGCTGTCAAAACCAAACGCCCCCCGTTAAGTTTACTAAACGGCCGGGGAATGCCTCTTAGTATCAGACGGAAAAAAGGAATAAATCCTTTGGTGCGGGTGCATCTTTGGCGGGTACCCGGCAACCCCTGGATTATTTACCCCAGCCAAACCAGTCGTTTCCGTTCGCATATAACATCAGACCAAACAACAGGATCATGCCGACGATCTGCGCGTATTCAAGGAATTTTTCATTGGGTTTACGCCCGGTTATCATTTCCCAGAGGGTGAACATCACATGTCCGCCGTCCAGGGCCGGAATCGGGAGCAGGTTCATAAAAGCCAGTACAATGGAAAGAAAAGCAGTGATCCGCCAGAAAGCCTCCCAATCCCACCCGTATTTAGGGAAAATGGAGCCCATTGCCTTGAAACCGCCAACCGCCTTATATCCTTCTGTTTTCGGGTTGATTATTTTTTTGAACTGGTCGAGATAAAATTTTAATTCATTCCCTGCCTTACGCACCCCGGCAGGGAATGCGCCCAGAAATCCGTACTTGGTAATATTCAGTTTCACCCATCCCAGACTGTCCATCTGCTCGTAATCAACCCCGTAAGGAAGAAAGCCCAGTTTTCCTTCAGCTGATACACGGACCGGGAAATTAAGTTCCTGCCCGTCCCGGACCACCGTAAGTGCCACTTCGCGGTCTTTACAAAGACGCAGTTGGTTTTGCAGTTCATCAAAAAACTCGAATCGGGCGGAGTCCAGGCCCACGATCCGGTCGTTTTTCCGCATCCCTGCCTTGTAAGCGCTTGATGTATCTTCCACATAAAACACGATCGCCGGCTTTCGGGGTTCAATAAAACCGCCATCCCCTTTTTTACGGTTCTCAACCAGCTGCCCGATCAGATTCTGCGGAATTTCGAGACTGATCTGCCGGCCGTCACGGAGCACTTCCATGGAGTTGCCCAGCAATCCCTTCCGTTTCATCCGTTCAAAATCGGTGATCTCTTCGCCGTCGATATTCAGGATCACATCCCCGTTGCGCAACCCCACTTTATTATACATGGTGCTGTCCAGTACATGGATCCCGTATTTCATCGAAGAACTGGGTATTTTCTTATCTCCCCAGATCATGAAAATAAAGGCATAGATCACAAACGCGGTCAGGATGTTCATGATCACCCCACCGAGCATGACGATCAGCCGCTGCCAGGCAGGTTTGCTCCGGAACTCCCATTCCTGCGGAGGTTGCTTCATAGCTTCCTTGTCCATGCTTTCATCGATCATTCCGGAGATCTTTACATAGCCCCCAAGAGGCAACCAGCCGATTCCGTACACAGTTTCCCCCACATTCTTTTTCACCAGGGAGAACCAGGGATCGAAAAAAAGAAAAAACTTCTCGACCCGGCATTTGAACCAGCGGGCGGTAATATAGTGGCCAAATTCATGCAGGATGACCAGGATGGAAAGCGCCAGCAGCAGTTGCCCCACCTGTAATCCCACATTCGACCAGTTTATAGCAAGTACGTTCATAGCGTATCTTAAAAAAAAATCTAAACCCCTGAAGATTTAGAATTGGTGTTTTAAAGCCGGATGATATCAGCGGCAAAGTTACGGGCCTCACCGTCGCTTTCAAAATATTCCTCCAGCGTGGGATGCTCGATAAAAGGAATTTTTTCCATGGTCTTTTCGATCACGTTCGTCATATCCAGGAAATTGATCCGGTTGCGAAGGAAGGCATAGACGGCGATCTCGTTGGCGGCATTCATGATACAGGGCAGGTTTCCCCCCCGGTTCAGCGCCTCCATGGCCAGGCCCAGGTTTTTGAAGGTTTTAACATCCGGCTCCTCAAATGTGAGGGTGCTTACCTTTTTGAAATCATACCGCGGGAACTGGTTCCGGATCCGGTGCGGGAAACCCAATGCGTACTGAATGGGAAGTTTCATATCCGGCAAACCCATCTGGGCCTTGATACTCCCGTCTTCAAATTGTACCATGCTGTGAATGATGCTCTGGGGATGGATTACAACCTGAACCTGCTCGGGGTGCAGGTTAAAGAGCCATTTGGCCTCAATCATTTCAAGACCCTTGTTCATCAGGGTGGCTGAATCAATCGTGATCTTGGCTCCCATGGACCAGTTGGGGTGCTGGAGGGCATGTTCCCGCTTTACGTTTACAAGGTAGTTGGGTTTGCGGCCGATAAGGGACCCCCGGATGCGGTAAGGATGACTTTTTCAATGCGGTTCCGTGTTTCCCCGACCAGGCACTGAAAAATGGCCGAGTGTTCTGAATCGACCGGGATTACCGGCACCCTGTTTTCCACCGCCTTCCGCATAACGATATCCCCCGCCACAACCAGGGTTTCCTTATTCGCCAGTCCGATCGCTTTGCCATGCTCAAGAGCCTTGAGTGTGGGTTTCAGGCCTGCATATCCCACGATCGCAGCCAGCATCATGTCATAACAATCCATCGCCGCTGCTTCCTCCAGTGCTTTCTCCCCGCAAAACACCTTGATATCCGTCCCGGACAATGCATCCCTGACCGTGGCATATTTTTTTTCATCCCCGATCACCACGAGGTTGGGGTTGAAGGCACGCGCCTGTTGCACCAGCAGTTCATCATTGCTTTGAGCCGTCAGCACCTCAGCAGTGAAAAGATCGGGGTTGGCACCGATGACTTCCAGGGCCTGGGTGCCAATGGAACCAGTGGAACCAAATATGGCAATACGCTTCTTTTGTATTTCCTGCACCATGATTTATTCTATAGTTTCGAAAATCAGTATTCTGTAACCTCTCGTCAATAATTATTGATTGCCGTTTCGCTGAATTTTGCAAGTTCATCCGCAATCTTCCGGTCATTGCTCAGACGCGGTACCTTATTCTGTCCGCCCAGTTTTCCGATCGACCGCATGTAATCAATAAATCCGTTCTTCCTTACCGGGGTGATCCGCAGCGGCTGCAGGATACGTCCTCCGACGAGGTCATCGTAATATACGTTCTTCTTTCGCAAATTCCTGTCGAGCCGGTCTGCAAATGACTGCAGGTCTTCAGGCATCCGTGCAAATTCGACAAACCATTCATGATAGGATTTGCCGGCATCCCGGCTCACATAGGGCGCCACTGTGAACTCCGTGATCTGCAGGTTTTCCTCCGCTGCCGCGGCGAGGATACTGCTTTCAACCTCCTCTCCGATCACATGCTCGCCAAATGCCGATATAAAATGCCTGGTGCGTCCCGTAACCAGCAAACGGTAAGGGTTGGTGGATACAAATTTGACCGTGTCGCCCAGGTTATATCCCCATAATCCCGCATTGCTGTTGATGATCATGGCATAATTTTCCCCCACTTTCACATCCCTGAGTGAAAGCCGGGTCGGGTTATCCCTGAATATTTCGCCGGCGGGAACAAATTCATAAAAAATACCGCTATTGGTGTTCAGCAGCAGACCTTCAGCCTCCTGGGAATCCTGGAAAGCAAAAAAGCCCTCGCTTGCGGGGAATAATTCGATTGTATCCACCGGCCGGCCAATGCTTTCATTGAGCTTTGCACGGTAGGGTTCAAAATTGACCCCGCCCTGCACCATCACGCTGAAATTCGGGAAAAGCTCACCCACTTTTTTGCCGCTGCGCCTGATCAGCTCATCAAAATACATTTGCATCCATGGCGGGATGCCGCTGATAAGTGTCATGTTCTGGCTGATGGTTTCATCCACAATACGGCCGAGTTTGGTCTCCCAGTCGTCAATGCAATTAGTTTCATAAGAGGGAAGCTGATTGGATCGCAGGTATTGGGGAACATGATGGTTCACAATCCCACTCAGGCGGCCTGTGGGTATTCCTCCCACCCGTTCCAGCTCCGGTGAGCCTGATAAAAAAATCAGTTTCCCGTCTGCAAATCGGGTGTTCCCGGTTTCAGCCATATAACAAAGAAGTGCATTCCGCGCTGTATTGATATGGTTTGGAATCGAGTCCTTGGTGATCGGGATGTACTTGGTGCCGCTGGTGGTTCCGGATGTTTTGGCAAAATAAATGGGTCTCCCCTTCCACAGCACATTATGCCGGCCTTCCTTGATCCGGTCGATCCAGGACTTCATTTGTTCGTAATCCAACAACCCCACAGCCTGACGGAATTCCTCGTAGGTATTGGCCTGTTCCAGGCGGACAGAACGTCCGAAATCCGTATTCCGGCCTGTTTTTATGAGGTTTTTGAGGATATTTTCCTGGTCCTGAACGGCCGTGGACATCCCTTTCCGGATACCTTTATATATAAAGGAAGCGAACGGTTTTGCTAAAAAAGACTTGATTTTCATACACTATACCGGGATTCCCGGGAAAACGGGGTTACAAATATAACGGAAGCCGGCCCAAAAAAGGGGTGATTTAATGTTCATAAAACTTTGATATTCCGTTGGGAGCTACCATTTTTACCCTTACCTTTGCCGTCCTAATTTTTAACGTATGATAGCCGTAGTAAAAGTCGCTGGTCAGCAGTACAAAGTGGAAAAAGACCAGACCCTGTATGTTCCCCGCCTGGATGGTAATACCGGAGACAAGGTGGAACTGGATGCCCTGCTCGTCGATGCCGGCGGTAAGCTTTCCGTCGGGGCCGATGTGAAGTCAACCGTACAGGCCGAGATCCTCGACCAGGTAAAAGGAGAAACCGTAATTGCTTTTAAGCATAAAAGAAGAAAAGGTTTCCGCAAAAAGAAAGGACACCGCACGGCGTATACCAAAATCAAAGTAACCGACATCAAATAAAATTCTGAATAACAAATTCCGGTGTCGCGAAAAGTCAACCGCACGGAAATTGATATCAGAAACTGAAATTTTAAACCTTAGTACAATGGCACATAAAAAAGGGGAAGGCAGTGTAAAGAACGGACGCGATTCGCACAGCAAGCGTCTGGGTGTAAAAATCTTCGGCGGACAGCCGGCCATTTCAGGCAACATCATCGTTCGCCAGCGGGGTACCGAATACCATCCCGGTAAGAATGTTGGCGTTGGAAAAGATTTTTCTTTGTTCGCGCTGAGTGATGGTGTTGTTGAATTCAAGAAAGGAAAAGGCAACAGAACCTTCGTTTCCGTGATTGAAGCCGGCGCCTGACCAGTTCCCTGTTTAGAATTTTGTGGAAAAAAAATTTGGGTAGTATAAAATAAATGCTATTTTTACTATCGTTAACCCATTTTTACTAACATTAAATTCTAAAAAAATGGCTACAAAGAAAAAAGCTGCTAAGAAAAAAGCTGCTCCTAAGAAGAAAGCTGCTAAGAAAAAGAAATAAGTTTCTCCTTTCTTAAAAGAAATAGAAAGTCCTGGCTCACGCCGGGACTTTTTTTTGCCCCGAATTTAAACCCGGAACAAAAAAGGCATAGACCCCAATGAATCCCCCTGCTTATATCCGGGGCAAAAAAAATGATCTCATATAGTCGGCCCCGTAAAAAAGCTAAATTAGTGGCATGGACAATGCCGTTATCGCCGAACACTTTGACCTGCTTGCCAAGCTGATAGATATCCACGGCGAGAATTCCTTCCGGTCCAGAACCTATTCGGCAGCGGCCTTTAACATTGAAAAACTACCCGCCCAGCTCCGCAACACCCCCCGTGAGAAATGGGCCGGAATACGAGGAGTCGGTGAAAGCGTGGCCCAGAAAGTGGCGGAACTCCTGGACACCGGTCAGCTTGAACTCCTGAATGATTATATCGGAAAGACCCCACCCGGCGTGATCGAAATGCTTAATATCAAAGGCATCGGTCCCAAAAAAATTCATACGATCTGGAAAGATATGGGGGTGGAAACCATCGGTGAACTCCAATATGCCTGCCAGGAAAACCGGCTCACTCTTTATAAAGGCTTTGGCGAAAAGACGCAGCAAAACGTACTTGAGTCTATCGAATTTTACAACCAAAGCCAGGGGCATTTTCTCTATGCCGAACTGGAAGAAATTTTTCCGCAGGTGGAAGGCTATCTCAGGAAAATCTTCTCCCCCGAAAAAGTCCGGGTTACCGGAAGCTACCGCCGCCAGGATGTAACCATAGAAGAACTGGAATTCGTGGTACTTGAACCCAATGAGATCATCAAGCCCATGTTTCACACGGCACAACCCCCGGAACTAGTTGAAGAGACCGGAAGCAGCCTGTTGTACCGTTTGAAAAACGGTTTAAAACTTCGCTTATACACCGGCGAATCAAACCGTGCACTTGCCCTATTTAATACGACGGGCCACCCGGATTTTACAGAGGCATTCCGGGCTTCCTACCCGGGTATAGCCTGCGACGGGGAGGAAACGGATGACGACGGCATCCTTTTTACCCATGCAGGTATCCCCTTTATCCCCCCCTGTTTGAGGGAGTCGGCGATCGTGGTGGAAAAAGCAAGGACGAACAAACTCCCCGAACTCATAAAGCCGGAAGATATCCGGGCCATCATACATAGCCACAGCAACTGGAGCGATGGAAGTAATACCCTGGCCGAAATGGCGGAAGAATGTACCCGCCGTGGTTTTGAATACCTGGTGATTTCCGATCACTCGCAGACCGCATTTTATGCCAATGGATTGAAGGAAGACCGGGTACAGGCGCAACACCGGCAGATTGATGAGCTCAATGCACAACTCAGTCCTTTTAAAATATTCAAGAGTATCGAAAGCGATATCCTCAACGACGGAAGTCTCGATTACCCGGAATCCGTCCTGAAAAGTTTTGACCTGGTCATCGCCTCGGTACACAGCAACCTCAAAATGACCGAAGAGAAAGCCATGATGCGGTTGCTCCGGGCAATCGAGAATCCGTACACACGGATCCTGGGTCATCTTACCGGCCGGCTTCTCCTGAGCCGAAACGGCTATCCTGTTGATCATAAAAAGATCATTGATGCCTGCGCTGCGAACGGGGTTGCGATTGAGATCAACGCGCATCCGCGGCGACTTGATATGGATTGGAAATGGATCGGACCGGCTATGGAAAAAGGAGTTTTGCTTTCTATCAATCCCGATGCCCATGCACTGGACGGATTCGACGATGTGAAATACGGGGTTCTGGCCGCACAGAAAGGGGGACTTACCCGGTCCTGCAACCTGAGCAGTTTCGGGTTGGCAGAATTTGAAAGCTGGCTTGCAAAAAAATAATTTTCGTAAACACAGAAAACCCATTACATGAAATTGCTGATTATGATCCTTGCCACGCTCCCCGCATTCCAGTCCTTCGGACAACCGGATCAACTCCGGACCGACTGGGCAAATCTTCAAAAATATGCCGCCGCGAACCGTGCCCTGCAAACTCCCGCCAAAAACGAAAAAAGGGTGGTATTTATGGGCGATTCAATAACAGAAGGGTGGATCAAAGCTGACAGCAGTTTTTTCAACAACCACCCTTATATTGATCGGGGGATCAGCGGACAAACCACCCCTCAGATGCTGGTGCGTTTCCGGCCGGATGTGATTGCATTGAAACCGGTAGCAGTGGTGATCCTTGCAGGCATCAACGACATTGCCGAAAATACGGGCCCTCTCCCGCTGGAAGACGTATTCGGTAACATTGTTTCGATGGCGGAACTCGCAAAGACCAATAACATTCGCGTGGTTCTATGTTCCGTACTCCCGGCTTATGATTTCCCCTGGCGACGTGGCCTGAATCCTGCAGAAAAGGTTGTCCGTCTCAATGAAATGATCGAGGCTTATTGCCGGAAGCAACATATTGTTTATGTCGATTACTTTTCAAAAATGGCGGACGAACGGAAAGGACTCCCTGCAAAATATGCCGAGGACGGAATTCATCCCAACCCGGCGGGATACAGGATAATGGAAGAACTGGTCCAGGAAGGAATCCGGAAGGCCCTGAAATGAATGGAAGACTGACGAACCGAGGAATATAAATCACAGGAGCAAGAAGAACATTTATTGCTTTACTCACCTGAGCCGGGTGCCTCTGCCTACCACCCGATCCCGTAATCTTCCCCGTTGTTGGAAGAACCGCCCCAGAAAGTCCCGTGTTTCCAGTCAAAATAGATGGCATTGATCGGACCGCTTGTCCGGTTCCCGGTGCTGATCTTATATCCCATTTTTTTTAACTCATCTTGTACTTTCACCGGTGTACTGTTATTCACAAGTATATCCCCGGGTCTTGGTTTCCGGTCTTCGGTTTTGGTTCCGCCCAGGGATAGCCAAAGCTGGTTGCTATTGATATTGGCCGCTTCGGATGCCTGCTGTACCGTCATCCCGAACTCAACCATATTCAGGAAGAACTGAAGCAGGTTCTGATCCTGTGTATCCCCGCCCTGAACGGCAAAAGCAAGAAAAGGTTTCCCGTCTTTTAAGGCCAGTGAAGGTGTGAGCGTGACCCGGGGTCTTTTTCCCGGTGCAATCACATTAAAAGGGTTGATTGAGGAGTCAAGCACAAAGCTCTGTAGTCGCTGACTCATCCCCACACCCGTCTTCCCGGCAATACAGGCCGGTATCCATCCCCCGCTGGGAGTAATGGAAACCACCCATCCGTTTTTATCCGCCGCTTCAACTGAGGTTGTGCCCCTCCACATGCGTTCCATATAAGAGGGATCTTCAAATGCAGTGGCCGATGAATCATGCACCGGCAGAAACTCCCTTTTCCCGTCTACTCCTGACCTGTTCCAGTTTTTTAAAACCTCCAGGTAAGGATTGGTTTTCCCTTCAAACGGATAGGGGTCTCCCGGTGGCGCAAAGGGGTCATTCATTTCCGGCTTGATCAGGGATGCCCTTTCTTTCGCATACGCCTTGCTGAGTAACCCCTCCATGGGTTCCCGGGGATCAAAATAGGGATCTCCATAGTAAAAGTCGCGGTCGGCAAAAGCGAGGTTCATCGCCTGGTAAATGGTATGGATATACGAAGAACTGTTATACCCCATTTTCCTGAGATCGAAATGCTCCAGGATATTCAAAGCCTGCAGGAGTGCCGGGCCCTGTGTCCATTGCCTGAGTTTATACACTTCTATGCCTTTGTAGCTGACCGAAAGCGGTTCCTCTTCAAGCGGTTTCCATCGGGCCAGGTCCTCCATCGTAATCAATCCTCCCTGCTCCTGGCAGCCTCTCACAAATTCCCGGGCAATATCCCCTTTGTAAAACCGGTCATAAGCGGCCATGATGGCTTCCTTCCTGCTTTTGCGGTTATTAAGCGCTTTACGTTCCGATTCAACCATTTTACCCAGGGTTTCCAACAGGTCTTTCTGGATAAATATTTCGCCCGCCTCGGGTGCTTCTCTTTTTTCTCCTGCATGTGGCAGGAATACCGCTTTACTATACGGCCACTGTTTGATTCTTTCCTTTCCACGTTCCATCGAATTGGCTGTTTGCGCTTCAATTGGATACCCGGCTGCAAGTTCCATGGCTGGCTTTAATACCTGTTCCAGGCTCATGGTCCCATAATGTGCAAGCATGTAGCAAAGACCTCCCGGAGTACCAGGAGTAATCGCAGCCAGCGGACCATACTCGGGCGGAAATTCATACCCTTTGCTCTTAAAGAATCCGGCTGTCGCCCCTGTGGGAGCTACCCCCAACGCATTAATCACAATGACTTTTTTGGTTTCCGGGTTGTAAATCAGCGCCTGGGTTTCTCCTCCCCAGCTCAGCACATCCCACATGGTACAAGTGGCCGCCAGCATGGCGCATGCTGCATCCACCGCATTCCCTCCCTGCTGAAAAATCATGGATCCTGCTGTGGCCGCAAGTGGCTTCCCGGTTATGGCCATCCAGTTCCTGCCATGCAGGGGTGGTTTTTGCGTAGGCTGGGAATGGACGGTCAACGAGGCTGTCAGCAAAGCCAGGAATAGCAGTCTTATCATATCGGAAGATTTCCCTTAAAGATATGCATGGGCAGGTGAATAATCCAGAAACCCGAATCCGGGAAGTATAACTACAAGGTTGATAAAGCGCATGAATTAACTATCCCCAAGCAAGGGGAAGGTCCACAAAGAAAGTCGTTCCGTTGCCGGGTTCAGTTTCAAACCCGATGGTCCCCCGGGCCTGCTCCACGATGCCTTTGCACATGGCAAGACCCAAGCCGGTGCCGGATGACTTGGTGGTAAAATTAGGGACAAAGATCTTGTCCCACATGCTTTCGGGGATTCCCTCCCCATTGTCATGTATCCGGATTATAACCCGTTGCCCGTTCAACTTTTCCCCGATTTCAATCCTGCACAGATCCCCCTCCCGCCTTGCCTCAACAGCATTGGTCAACAGGTTGGTGAATAGCCGGTTTATCTGGGTTTTATCAGCTTCCATCATAAGTTCACCCGGAACCGGGTTCCAGGTCAGTTCCACGGTAGGATCGGATTGATAGAGAGCCTTGAGTGATCTGATGACATCATGCAGGTCAAAACGTTCCATGTGGGTGTTCCCGATATTGGCAAATTGGGAGAAGTCGGCCGCGATCTTTGAGAGATGGTCGATTTGTTCCACCAGCGTATTTGCCACGCGGGCCGAAAGCTCTTTTACATTGTCCTGGTTGTTGTGGATCGCTTTCTGTAGATACTGGATGCTCAGTTTCATCGGGGTGAGCGGGTTTTTGATCTCATGGGCCACCTGCCGGGCCATCTCCCTCCAGGCCCCTTCCCGTTCGCTTTTGGCGAGTGCGCTGGCACTGGCTCCGAGTTTGGCAACCATTTTATTGTATTCCGTCACGAGTTCCCCGATCTCATCATTACGGTTCCAGATGATATCCTCGTTTTGCCGGCCCAGGTTCACTTCCTTCATCTTATCGGATATGACCGCAAACGACCGGGTGATGCGGTTGGTGATGATCAGTGCGATCAAACCGGCTACCAGGAAGATAAAGGCGTTGAGGTTGATTATGGTGACCAGGAAATTGGAAATCTCCTGTTCCAGCTCGGGCTTCGTGGTGAAATAGGGAATATTGATGTATGCATATACCCGCCGCCCTTCATCCCGGACAGGGGAATATATGCTCAGGTAGGAAAAATTACCGATCCTCTCTTCCTGCGCATGTTGCACCTGGCGCAGGCGGTTCAGGTGGTAAAACGCATTTGGATTGATCTTCTTACTCAGGACCCCTTTGGTATATACGTTGGCTTCGGATGAAACCTGGAGATTCCCTGACAGATCGTAAACATTGACATCCACCCCGTGGATATCTGCCACTTCATCCACCAATTGCTGCAACTGGAAATTCGATACGGAATCGTATAGTTTCACCACATCATCGAAGGTACTGTGGTCGGAAAGCCTCTTCTCCATTTCGTTGACCATGATCTTCATGGTACGGCTCAGCTTGTCGCTGTTGTTCCGGTTGTACCTGCTGATGAAGAAGGAAATCGTTGCGGCCCCGATAATCAGGAATGAGAATACGCTGATAAAAATGATCGTACCATGCACCTGTGACCGGATATTCAGTTGAAACAGGTTACGCAAACGTGAACGGCTGACCAGGGCCCGAAGTACGAGGCTGACAAGCTGGACAAATGCAACGAGGAAAAGAAAGGAACAGAAGATATAGGAAAACAGTGTGATCGCCGCGATCATTGCTTCCTGTTTTCTCGCAATTACCACCTCCTTGTTGTTGGAAGCCTTGTACCAGAGCTCTTCGTAATCGCCATTCAGCCGGCGTTCAAATTCTCCAACCGGTTTCTCTTCCCGGGAGAGCCAGGTGGCAAAGGGATAGTTACCCGGAGGAGAAACCAGGCTGTCGTTCACATACACGGCATAAGAAAATATCGGTGAATTCTCAGGATCAGTGTTCTTCTTAAATTGCCGGAAGAGTTCGGGGAAAAGGGCTTCCCGGCTGTAGTTTTTGGGGTTGGATACGATAAAAAAGGAACCGATCCGCTTCAAAGAGGTATCGATCACATCTCTTCGCGTAATATAATTGAACCTGTCATAAGACGCCTCAAAATAGTACAACCCTTCCGTGCTTGTGGGTTTGGCCTGTACGGTCAGGATCGTATTGAGCGATTCAAATGAGACCGGGTCCTCGTTATAAAGGGGGCGGTCCTTATCATCGTATACATAAAGCCTGGTGTCATACTTGTTCAGGTACCCGCTGTAATTTTCGGTGATGATACTGTCCCGGAATTCCCGGCCTTTCTCTTCGTCATAAAACCGGTTGAAATTATCGGCAAGAAAATCGTTGTCGAGGTACTGGATGGCTATGTTCATCAGCCGCTCACTGGATGGATCCGTCTGTACCGCCAGTTTTTCTGCGATACGCTTTCTTTTTTCCCACTCGGCTTTCCGGTTTTCGCTGAGCATGATAACCGAGATCGAGACCGAAAACACGAATATCCAGAAGAGGATGTTGGCAATATTGATGCGGAGCCGGTTAAAGATCAAACCCTGCCGGTTGATCAGCCAGGTGTATACCAGGATCCATATCAGCACAGGTATATAAAACAGCACATCACCGTAACCGGAACGAATACTCAGGTAAAGCAGACCGGTGAATGCGATCACAAAATAGATCAGGACCCGGTGACCATTGAAAAGCGGGAAGATCAGCCGGAAGAGTAACTGGGAAAAATAATAATAAGCCATCGAAAGACAGGCCAGCACCACAAAACCCACTACTGTGAAAAAATTAAGGGTAAAGAAATTCGTAACATCAAAAGAAATCTTTGAATCAGCCACCATGCTCCGGATCACAGCAGCCAGGACAAAGGTGGAAAAAAGAAGCAGCCCCAGGGAGAGCGTCCCGGTTATCCATCGCAACCGTGTCGAAAACCGTTCCGCCAGGTTTTCCCGCTTATGAAGCTGGGACCAGGCAAAAAGCACGACCCAGCAAAAAAGGAAAGAGTTGATCAGTAAATCTCCGAGAGAACGCTGGACAAGATTGGAGCCGTAAAGTGCCGGGTTGAATAATTCGAATTGTCGCAGATTCAGCCAGGCAGGGAAAATGTAAGTGGCCAGACGAACAATAAAAAGCAGTAAAATCAGGCTTGCGATACCCTGCCAGGGTCCTTTTTTCCGGGCATCAGATTCGGCCATCAGGTGAATAAACAGACAGAGGAATAATAACCCGAAATACCGGAACAGATTTGTAAGCAAGTCATTGTAAGGAACCGCTCCGGTGGATTTTTTATCGAGGTAACACAAAATTGAACCGGCAGGAGTCCGTACCGGGAATTCCGTTTGCTTCTGGGCCAGTTGAACCCGCTTATCTGCTCCCTTGCTGTATGCAAACCGTTGGGGAAGATAATCGGTCTCTATAAAAAAATCGGATTTTATCAAAATCACCGCACAGGCGATCGCCCCGCTCCCCGGAAGGGTCTTTTTGATTATGTAATAATAGCCATTGGACAGGTGCATGTAATAATCCCCGTCGCCGGATACAAGGATCGCCGGCGGGGGGGTCACCAGTTGTTCGCTCCAGAATATCATGTCCGGTTCCTCGAATTCACGTGTCGTATACAGAAAGATTTCGTATGGCTTTTCTGCGAGCCTGTCAAATTCCGGCTTGGACTCTGTACGGGAAAGAAGGCGGCCCACAAGAGCCGTATCACTTGTAAAACGGTTGAAGTCCTCCGCGTGTTGGGCCAGGTATTTTTCAAGCTTCCTGACTTCCTGGGTTACCGATGAGCGATTGCTGTAAAACCTGCCTATTATAAATGAGGAGGCAAAGAAAATACCCGCCAGCAGGAGCAGGAAGTATTTCCGGTTAAAAATGATATGCAGGCTTTTCTTCACTTATCAGGCCGCTGTTTTTTAATGGTATTCCAAATCGCATCCATTTCCCCGAGGGTCATGTCACGGAGGTCGCGGCCGTTCTGAAGCGCCGCCTGTTCCATCCGGGTAAAGCGGTCTATAAACTTCTGATTGGTCCGTTCCAGGGCGTTTTCCGGATCCAACTGCAAAAACCGTGCGTAATTGACCAGGGAAAACAGCACATCCCCGAACTCTTCCTCAGTTTTATCAGGATTTCCTTCCGCCAGGGCGGATTTGAGCTCGCCGATCTCCTCCTCCACTTTTTCCCAAACCTGGTCTTTGTTTTCCCATTCAAAACCAGTTTGCCGGGCTTTTTCCTGGAGCCTCATTGCTTTGACGAGGGCCGGAAGCGAGAGGGGCACACCACCCAGCACCGATTTTTTACCCTCTTTGAGTTTGAGCTTTTCCCAATTGCTTTTCACTTCTTCTTCATCCTTTACCGTTACATCCCCATAAATATGCGGATGCCGAGAAATAAGCTTTTCACAGATGCCGTGGATCACTTCATCCAGGGTAAACTGTCCCTGTTCTGATCCGATACGGGCATAAAATACGATATGAAGCAACAGGTCGCCCAGTTCTTCCCGGATCCCCTGCCAATCCGACCCGGTAATCGCGTCTGCCAGTTCATAGGTTTCTTCGATGGTAAGCTGGCGAAGCGAGCCGATGGTCTGTTTTTTGTCCCAAGGGCACTGCTCCCTTAATTCATCCATAATTCCCACCAGTCTTATAAAAGCATCTCCCGGATTTTTATTCATGTTGTGATTGATTAAAATGTGAACGCAGAGAAAAAGAAAAGAAGCAGAAAAAGAACCAGCATCATGACCAGCGACAGCAGGCTGACCAGCAAAAACTTGAGAAAGGTTTTGGCCTTCCCCTGCCCGTAAAAATTATGCATCGCTTTATACAGGTAAAAAATCATTCCGCCAAACAATACCAGGATCAGGATGTTCCAGACATCCCAGCCCGTAACCTCATTCAGCTTCCCGAAAAGAAAAATACCAAGCAGCAGTATAAATGAAAAGATATACAAATGGATTGTAAATATACCGTGGTCTGAATAAAAGAACTTTTTCCGGCGGAAATACACCAGCTTCAGGATACCAGCAAACAAGGGCAATGAGATAAACAGCATATATGGCAGTCGGTGCAGGGCCGTATCCGAAAGTTTGTTTATCGCCGCGCCAGGGTTGGTCCGGAACTTTTCATTGATCTCAATCTCCTTATGATGTATACGGCGCTTCAGCCATCCGTCCCGCTTTCCGGAGGGAAGGGCTTGCTGGACCGAATCATAGGCCTGAATGTTTGAATAGTGACTCCCGGTGAAACTGATGATATTCGCATTCGGTTCTTCCAGTACAAACTGGTCCCGGGTCCTGATTATTTTCGCGGAGTCCCTGGCCTCTGCCAGTTTCGAAATCAAGATTGTATTTTGCGAATCTGTTTTCAACCGGTCCTCCAGTTTCTGAATATAAAGCTTCCGTTCCCCGGCCGACAGTGGAATATCGAGGTTTGTCTTGAACGAATTCCCGCCATCGAAAAAGCTGAAAAAAAGAAGAAAGAACATGGCGGAAGTGAATACATACATCTTCACCGGGTGGAGATAACGCGCACGCCGACCATTGGCATACTCCCGCGAAAGAAAACCCGGGCGGGCGATCAGGTTCCGGAGGGTGGCAAAAAAATTCCCGTCAAAGTGTGTGATGTCATACACAAAGTGCCTGACCATGTGCCAAAAAGTATCATGCGGCACCAGGTTCTCCTGTCCGCAGACATGGCAATAACGCCCCTGAACGATCGTCCCGCAGTTCAGGCAATCCTTTTCCTTACGCAGGGTGGAATGAGACAATGAATTTTTTCTTAAAAATACTATTACCCTAATAGAATGCGGATAATTTTCGGTGATTTTTGCCGTTTTGGGATTTATAAATCCCCGTAACGGCCGGCAGTTCAAAAAAAATAACAAAACGCTTACGCTCCGCGTACTCTTCAATTCAGGTACCTTTGTTTACGCTAACCTCAACCCGATATGAAATTCCTTTTGGTTTTACTGACTTTCCTCCTCCCCCAGTTACTCCCGGCCCAGTATTATTATAACGATATCATCAGCACCCGGGAATTGAACCGGCAAATGCAAGCCTATGCCGCCCGGAAAGTGGTGCGGGTAATTGCGACGGGGTATGATGCCAACGGGGTGCGGGCAACCGACTTCGCCGAAGTACAGGAACTGAGGGACAACGGCAGGACACTGAAAGTAAGCAATCGAACCGGGGGATCCTTCAGCGCTGTTTACAACCGGTTTGACGATAAACACCGGCTGATCAGCATTTCTGATACCACGGCTGCGGTGCAAAGCCAGACCGTATACCTATACGATGCCAACGACCATATCCGGTCGGTCACCAATACGGTCCGGGACAGCGCCAATGATTTCAACCAGACAGAAACACACCTGTGGCAGTACCTGGCTGATGGCACCCCTTCGGGCATGTGGCGGATCATCAACGGAACCGACAGCCTCGAAGTGCGCTTCACACCCGATGAAGAGGGTAACCCGGGGGATGAAAAAACATACCGGAAAGGCATGGAGACCGGGGTTGTCTATTATTACTATGATGATAAAAAAAGACTGACCGATATTGTCCGGTACAATACCCATTTCAGAAGACTTCTCCCCGACCAGATGTTTGAATACGATGACAACGACCGGGTCATCCAGAAGATCACCACTACTTCTAGCCGGAATATGGGCTACCTGATCTGGCGATACATTTTCGATGAAAGCGGCTTAAAAACCAAGGAAGCCCTTTTCAACGACAACAAACAACTGACCGGTAAAATCGAATACGAATACCAGTTTGCCCGCTAATCGCTGATGCGGGAACAGGGAGGCTGACGATCCTCAGGTTGCCTGGCAAGGGAAAAATGTACCTTGTGCTCCCAAACGCCCTTATTTGGAAATACACGGACTGCTGATAAAATTCTGGATTGAACAATCCCTGGTTTTCACAGAAAACTGGCGGGTGGCTCGAAACAGGCCGGCCAAAAAAGCCGTTCATGACCTTCGTGTGTCGGTCAAAAAACTGAAAAGCTGCCTGTCGCTTTTATCCGCCGTTTACGCTGACAGGGAACCAATGAAATTTGTTTTGGTTCAGCAACTGTTCAGGGTAACAGGAAAATTCCGGGATATAGACAACTGTATAACCCTGTTGGCAAAAATTTTCCGGAAGGATCAGCGCCGGCTCGAATCATTTGAAAAATACCTCCAAACACTTCGTTCGATCACCCGGCGCATGTCAAAAGAATCCGCCCAGCTTCCCCTTGAAGAGGAACTCGGGGGCATTACCACCCGGTTTAATTTTCTCCTGTCAGAAATGCCAGCCGGCGAATTAGGGCACCGGGCATCGAAAGAGGCTCAGGCATTGTTTTACGGGGTAAAAGATCTTATAAAAGAAGGCGATAAACAGGCACATGAGATCCGAAAAAGACTGAAACGATTGTATTACTGGCTGAGCTTGTTCCCTGAAAACCCGGTCTTTGATCTCAAATACATGAAAACGCTCGACCAGTCGCTCAAAGCACTGGGAGAATGGCACGACCACTTTGTTTTGGGTGCTCATATCCGGGATTACCGGAAGGATTTTCTGGTGAAGGAAACTCCGGATTATGCCCTGGCCCGGGAACTCGAAAAAATCATCAATACCGCACAGGGAAATCATCTCTCCATTGCATATCAAAGGATCAACATCCTTTTTAACGCAGCAAACCGGCGAGCGACACATACCTCCTCATGAGTTGCATCATTGTTTCGCCCCCCGGCCGGGTTTTAATTTGCATCTGATAAGTGAACTTTCACTAAAACACCACGTATATGAAAAAGATATACCTGGCATTCCTTCTCGCAGGAATGCTTTTGCATACGTCAAACGCCGGTGCTCTTTCTACAACCCCGGCCACTGCCCCGGTTTTACCGGAAGCCGTCATGAAAATGAAAGCTGTAAACTTCATAAAACTAAACATCCGCGATTTTTCGAAAATTTCGGGCAAGAAAATAACCCTGAAAGAACGACTGACATTCTCGATCCTGAAAGCTAATCTGAAAAAGGCTGTCAAGAAAAACCCGGACATGTTGGTAGGCGATTATTTGGCCGGGGGTGCAAAGAAGATAAGTACGGGTGCCTGGATCGCCATTATCTCCGGCGTGATCCTGATCACGATCTGGATCCTGGCTACAGTACCTTACGGTCCGCTCAGCTGAACTGAGATCATCACGAATTTTTGCGGTGCGCAGTCAACAGGTTTGAAGCGGAAAACCCGGTAAACCGAAAATTAAAAAACGGAGGCGGAATCCTGGAAAGGAATCCGCGTTCCGTTTTAAGATTGCTTATTAGTAAAACTGCCTGAAAAAAATTTCCTATTCAATCATCTTATAAACCCGCACATAGTCCACTTCCATCGCAACGGGAAACACACTGTCGTCCACCCCCTGCGCACCGCCCCAGTCGCCGCCTACCGCAATATTAAGCAGCACATGAAAGCGCTTGTCGAACGGCCACTTGGTATATCCCGTGCCTTCGTTTACAAACGTAAAGACCAGTTCATCATCAAAATATCCGCGTACGGCATAGGGTGTCCAGTCGACCCGGTATTTGTGAAATGCCGTAGTGGCTGTACCGATAACCCGGTTGGCCGAACGCTGCGTATTCAACATATGATTATAGGCCTCTGTATGAACTGTAAAATGAACCCGGTTCATATCATACCCTACGTGTTCCATCAGGTCTATTTCCCCCGATTTCGGCCAGTTTCCATAGGCGAAATCAGTCGGTAACATCCAGATAGCAGGCCAGGTTCCGCGTCCGCCCGGGATCCGGGCATTGACTTCGATCCGGCCATACAGGAAATCGCCCTTATTGCGGGTTACCAGCCGGGCCGAAGTATAATTCATGCCCCCGGCTGATTCTTTTTTTGCGGTGATCACCAATTTCCCGTTCTCCACTTTTGCATTTTCTGGAACGCCGTTTGTATAATACTGCAGTTCATTATTCCCCCAGCCTCCGCCGCCTACATCATAACTCCATTTTGAGGCGTAAGGTAATCCGTGGATATCAAATTCTTCATGCAATACGGGTGTGCTCTCAAAAGTCCAGTTCTTATCGGTCGGAGGTTGCTGGGCATAAACTCCGCCACCTTTTGTCCCTTTGGAACAATTGCAATTCATGCAAATTGTAACCAATAATATGAAAGCTAATCGTTGCATGACGGATCATTATGTTTAGAATGAAACATATGTAAATCTCCATGCACCCCAGCCATAATCCAGCTTTACTACCAGGCGGGTCGGGGTGAGTGATACGATATCATAGGTAACACTGGATTGCGGGGTGGCTACCGCTGCATCCGGGGGAGTTGCTGCCTTGTACAGACCAAGATGGGCACCGAGTCCGATCACTTTCAGCTTGTTGTTATTGATCACTTCAAAAGTGAAATTAGCCGACATGGACCAGGGCTGGAACTGTGCCGGTATTGCATTGCTGGCATAACATCCTACAGGAGGCATCCCGGCAGGCCAGGGGTTGCCGGCTTCCTCATCCACCCAAATGTCATTCTTGCCGTCAAACTGCATAACAGAACCTGCCTTTACAAAAGTGTATTCATCATTGAAATGGCAGGATCTTGTGGTTACATCTGCAACAGAATTCTGCCACCAGGTCTGTGAAAAATCAGCCGGGCCGATCCATAAAGCACCTGCTTCAGGGGCCAGTTTCCAGCGCCGGGTGTTATTGCCTGTCAGGATCTTGAACGGAGTGATCGCCGCGGGGTCATCTGCGGCTACCACAATTTGCTTGCTGGCTGAGTCGATCCCGCTCTGCCCGAATACACGAAGCTTTACCGTGTAGGTGCCAGCATCCGGAAAGTAGACCGTATCGATCATCTTTCCCTGCATGAAGGTACCCGTAGCTTTATCCCAGTCATAGCGATAGCTGTTTGAGGATGTGCTGGTGAGCAGGTATTTATTGACTTGCCCGCTGATGGCAGTAACAGTAAAGGAAGCTGCTGGATTGGGACCCAGCGATTTCACCTCGTATTTTTTACAGGAGAAAAGGAACAGGGTCAGCGCCCCGAATACCATCCCCGTTATACCGGTAATATATTGTCTTTTCATAATTGTCAGTTTTCGAAATGATTAATTTTTAATAACCTGCATTCTGGTTCAGTCCGCCAGTGCGGATATCATAATCCGGAATGGGGAGGAGTTCATGCTTGTTCGCACGGAAACCAAGGGCACCCAGTTCCTGTGATGCTCTGCTCCAACGTACCAGGTCGGTAAACCGGACACCTTCGAAAGCCAGCTCCAATTGTCTTTCCACTACGATGGATTCAAAAAGGGCACTCCCTGTTGCATTTACATCGCCAAGTCCAGAACGGTTTCTAACCTGGTTCAAATAAGTTCTCGCCTTACCTTCATTACTGGCCCGGTAGTTTGCTTCTGCAGCCATCAGCAGCACATCGGCATAGCGGATATGACGCCAGTTGGTACCATAATTCAGTTCCCCGATTGGCGCACCGGTCTGTGAGGCGAATGACCCGTATTTTCTTTGAAACACACCCTCATAATCCCATGCATTTGGGTTAGACCAGTTTCCGCCCGCAGCCTGCAGTTCTCCTACAGACATAACCGTTTGGAGGCGACGGTTTACATCACCGGCGGTAACGAAGGCATTATATAGTTTCAGCTTCGGAAGAATAAATCCCCAACCCCCTTGCAAAGAGTCGCCGGGAGCCTTGGTGTAATAGTCTCCGCGGGGGCCCATTAACTGGATATGGATATTGCTTTCGGGTTGATAATCCCAGGGGAAATTCCCCCAGTCATAACTGCGGTTATTTGTGTAAGATATTTCAAATACAGACTCGCGGCCAAACTCATGATTCTTGGAAAAAGCAGCACCTACGGAAGATACCAGTGAATATTGGCCAGAGGTAATGACCGCTTCAAATTGGGAAGCTGCCTCGCTCCATTTCTGTTCGTAAAGCAAAACTTTTCCGAGCATTGATTGTGCTGACCCTTTTGATACTCGCCAGCTGGCTGTTGCATTCTTAACAGGCAGATCGGCGATCGCTTCCTCGAGGTCCTTTCTGACTTGTGCATACACTGTTGCACGTGCTGTGCGCGGGGTGCTTGTATACTGTGTGGGGGGCACATCGTCGAGTACCATGGGTACATCTCCCCAGAGGGAAGCAAGCTCGAAGTAGTTATAGGCACGCAGGAATTTGGCCTCAGCCACCCACTGTTTGCGCTGGGTGGTATTGGCAGTGGTCTTGTTGATCACTTTATTGGCCCGGTAGATAGTGAAATAGCACATCCTCCATGCATCCCGGACCTTGTCATTAGTCGCATCAAAATTATAATCGTCAAGTTGCTGATAACCGGGCTGGTCACCGGCATCACTGCCGCCGCAATTGCTTTCATCGGAGAGCAGTGTCTTCACCATATACAGGGAGCCCCAGTTGGAATTGTAATGCGCCTGCATCATATCGTAGATGCCGGTTACGGCCTGCTGGATATCCTGATCGGTTTTATAAAAATCTGTTTCGGCAAAAGCCCCGGGGACTTCCTGGGTCAGAAATTTCTTGCATCCGCCTGTCAGCAGGAGCAGGGAAAGACCCAGCAGTTTGATTCCGGAAAAAATATGTTTCATATACATGATTTTTTAGGTTGTTGTTTATAAGGTGATATTGATTCCCACAAGTGCTTTGCGGGGCATGGGGTATCCGCCCCGGTCGATGCCCAGGCTGTTCCCGCCATTGCTGCCTCCTTCCGGATCCACCCCAGGGTAGCGGGTGAAGGTGAAAAAGTCATCGAGGGAAACATAGACCCTGGCATTTTTCAACCGAATGCGATCCAGAACAGTAGCCGGAATGGTGTATCCAAGCTGCAGTTGGCGGATCCGCATAAAGTCGCCGTCAAATACCATCATATCACTGTTATAGATGTACGGACTGGAAGTGTTCGCGGCAAACCATTTATTGGTGCTTCCTTCCCCTGTCCAGCGATTGGCATAGAAGAAATAAGGCTTATTGCTGGTAGAGCGGTCCACCCGGTTAAAGCCCATCAGGATATCATTACCGGCCTGGCCCTGTGCAAATACCATCAGGTCAAACCCTTTGTAATTGACACTGACCCGTCCGCCGAAAAGGATTTTCGGGTGGGGGCTGCCGATCCGGGTTTGGTCGGCCGGGGAAATTTGCTTGTCGCCGTTTATATCCAGTACAATGGGTTCACCCGGTTTCGGGTTGTACCCTGTAATACCGGTCTTTTGAAGATAAGAGGTCACATCGGCCTGGCTCTGGAAAATTCCGTCGGTCTTGTAACCGTAGTAATACCAGATCGGATTTCCCACCTGCATGGCCGTTGCGGTCCAACCCACACCCACACCGGCTCCGAGGATGATCGGGGAGTTCGGGTCGAGGTAGGTGACTGTATTTTTGAGTGTGCTGAAGTTGAAGGAAAGGTCATATCCGAGTCCGCCTCTTTTAACAGCTGCTTTGCGATATGCGATTTCCACTTCAAGACCTTTGTTCTCCACGTTCCCGGCGTTTACTGTACGCAGGTAATTCCCAGCGAAGATGGGCGCGTTACCGTTTGTAAGAAGATCCTTTGTCTTTTTCACGTAATAATCGATGGACAGCGTCAGGGCGTTTCTCAGGAAACCAAAATCAGCCCCGATATCAAACTGCTCGCTGGTTTCCCATGTAAGCTGGGGGTAAGCCAGGCTGTTGGGGGCAGCCCCTACAAGCAGACCGCCACTGCCATCCGGGTAGAGCAGGTTGGCATTAACGGAATTCAGCCATTCACCCAATCCCACGCTGGAAAGACTACCGTTCTGACCCCAGGAAGCTCTCAGTTTCGCATAATTCATGACTCTTGAAACAGACTGAGGATAAAAGCCTTCTTTAGATAGTACCCAACCTCCGGAAACCGAAGGGAAAGTACCCCACTGGTAGGTAGGAGAGAATAAGGAAGATCCATCCCGGCGCAATGTGGCGCTAAACAGATACTTCCCGTTATAATCATAAGTTAAACGACCGTAGAAGGATGCCAGGGTTCGGTTGAAACCAAGACTCCCGATCCTGTCCACATTATCCGGAACAAAATCGGCATAGGAAAACCGGTCTTCTTCCTTAAACAACCCTGAATAGGACCCGCCCACATGGTATTCTTTTGTTTTTTGAGCAGAAGCCCCGGCCAGGAGTACGAAATTATGCTGGCGGAACTTCAGGTTATATGTAGCGAAATTCTCCAGCTGCCAGGTAAACCAGTTGTTGCTGTAATCATAGCCGTTGGCAACCGTGTTCTGGCTTTCGTCGGAGAACCAGAATGTCGGGGTCCATCCGTGTCCAGTTTGCCAGGCTCCGTCGATACCGAAACGGGTTGTCCATTTCAGGTTCCGGATCGGGGTGATTTCGGCAAATACATTACCGACCAGTTTGTTCTGAACGTTGGAACCGCGAGCCATATCTATACGTGCCAGGGGGTTCCCATATTCCCCGCGAAGGAAATTGGAGATCCCGTACAGGTTTCCGTTGGGATCAACACGAAGCGGCTTGCCGGCTGTTATGGCATTCTGTACATGCAGCGGAAGGGCTCCTCCTGCAGGGTATGAAACCGGGGTAATGGGATCCATCAGCAGGGCAGAACCCAGGATGGAGCCAAATTCGTTATTGTCAGAAATGGCAGCACGTTCGTGATGCGAATAGAACATACGATTTCCGATCGTCAGCCATTTATTAGGCGTAAAATCATTATTAACCCGAAGCGTATAGCGCTGGAATTTTGATTTCTCCTTGCCAGCCACACCTTCCTGGGTGAACAGAGAACCGCTGATCAGATAAGTGGAGCGATCTGTACCGCCGCTCACAGTAAGTGCATGGTGTTGCTGGGGAGCGTTCTGAAGGACTGCATCCATCCAGTTAGTTCCGGCTCCGATACCGGCTACATCCTGAGCGGTTGGCGCACCAGCCACTCCTGCTTCAAGCAGGTATTGCTGGTATTGCTGGGCATTCATCATTTTGATAAAGCCGCTTTTTACGCTTTGTACTCCATACTGACCGTTGTAACTGATCTCCGAACTGTTCCTTTTCCCGGTCTTGGTGGTGATAATTACAACCCCGTTGGCACCCTCTGCACCATAAATCGCAGCGGATGCTGCATCTTTCAGGATCTCTACAGATGCAACGTCGGAGGGGTCAAGTGATTCAATACCACCTGCCCGGACACCATCAATAATAAAGAGCGGATTCGAATTCCGGTTTGAGCCGGTACCGCGGATGCGTATAAACAAACCTGCACCGGGCTGACCTGATGTAGGAAGAATCTGAACTCCGGCAGTACGTCCCTGGAGTGCCTGGTCGAGACGAATCTGCGAAGCAGTGGTCAATTGATCAGATTTGATCGAAGAAATAGCCCCTGTTAGCAGGCTCTTCTTCTGCTGTCCATAACCGACAACTACTACTTCATTCAAATCCATCCCGGTAGCTTCGAGACTGATTTCCAGTGCTCCTGATGAAGAAACAGATACTTCACGAGGAGCCATTCCGGTGTAGCTAAACACCAGGGTTGCTCCCTTTTTGGTGTTAATTGAGAAATTCCCGGATTGATCTGATTGAGTTTTGAAATCGGTGCCTTTTACCGATATGGTGACCCCTGCCAGGGCCTCTCCTGTTGATTTTTGGGTGACCTTACCAGTTACGGTAAGCTCTTGGGCAAATATTGGCTGGCTAAACAGCGCAATCCCCAAAAACACAAAAATGTAGGCAATTTTTTTACGCATACTGCAATCGCTTTAGGTTTATGAATTGTTAAAAATAACCGAAAGCTAAATTAAGATGTAATTCAAGCAAAAGACAAATTTGCCCCCCATCAATACTACATCAAAAATCATATAACATTGATTTATAGGCGATTTATACTACATCATTACTACATCAATCTTTATTTATATCTTCAAACTGAATTATGGTACCATCCCTGCGACAGATTTTTCTGCTTTTTTTTCTTCTCCCTTTTTCCGTGAAAGGACAGAATACTATCGCCTTGCCGGACATTGCCAATTATTCTAAACAACAATATCGGGCAGGTCTTCAAAACTGGGATATTGTGCAATCCCAGAACGGCGTCCTGTATATTGCCAATAATGAAGGTGTGCTTCGCTACGATGGGGTATACTGGAAACTTTACTCCCTTCCCAATAAAACCATTGTTCGTTCTGTTGCAATTGGCCCGGATAACCGCCTTTTTTTGGGAGGACAGGATGAGATTGGCTATTTTTTACCCGGTAAGGACGGCAACCTGGAATACGTTTCACTAACCAAGCTAATCCCCGAGAAATACAGAAGTTTCGGAGATGTCTGGGATATAGCCATATTGGGAAAAGATGTTTTTTTCCGAAGCGCAAACCTGATTTTCCGGTACAGCAATCAAACAGTTTCAGTTTATAATGCAGTGCTTGAATGGTCCTATATGGGAGTCTGCAACGGGAAACTTTATGCGCATGATTTCCAAAACGGGATCTACCTGTTTGAGAATGAACAATGGAAACCCCTCATTGCCAACAACCCGGCATTCCAGTTCGATCCGGTAACCGCCATCCTTCCTTACCGGGGTGATACCTGCCTGGTCAGTACGCTGAAAAACGGGCTTTTCAAAACTGCCGGAGATAAACTGATCCCTTTCAGCACACCGGCCATTGAAAGGATTTCCTCCTACCGCATTTACAATGGAGCCCGCCTGAATGAAACCACCCTGGCCCTTGCCACAAATCAGAACGGCTTACAGATCATCAATAATGACGGACAATTACTCCAGTCTTTCACCAGGCAGGAAGGACTTCAAAACAATAACATCCTTTGTGTTTTTTCAGACAGAGAAGGTAATATATGGCTGGGACTGGATAACGGGATCGCCATGATCAGTTACAGTAACCCCATCAAACGTTTGACTCCCAAATCCGATGACGGGGCGGGGTATTCGGCAATTATCCATGCCAACCGTTTATATGCCGGAACTTCAGGGGGGCTTTACAGCACAGCCCTGGAATCGGTTCCGGATCTTGGTTTCAGCCAGGGTGACTTTACCGAGGTTGCCAATACTACGGGGCAGACCTGGGGTCTGGCTGAAGTGAACGGACACCTGTTGCTGGGGCATCACGAAGGCCCTTTTGAAATTAAAAATAATGTTGCCAAAAGAATCCTGCCCCTGCAGGGCTTCTGGAATTTTATCCCTGTTTCTGCCGTCTCTCCCTCGCCACTGGTAGTAGCAGGACATTACAAAGGATTGCAGTTCTTCAGGTATGAGAACGGCGAATTCCTGCCAGCCTCACTCCTTTCCGGGTTTTCCGAATCCAGCCGGTTTATTACCCTGGATAACGACGACAATATCTGGGTTTCCCATCCCTATCACGGAATTTTTAAAATTACCAGGAACAAGGACCGGTACCAGGTAGAACTTTATAAGGACGATAAAGGCCTGCCTTCGGCTCTGAACAATCATGTATACAAACTCCGAAACCAGGTTGTAATTGCCACTGAAAAAG
>JBMSNP010000024.1:0-40148 GCA_049421765.1 Chitinophagaceae bacterium | reverse complement strand
CTATTTGAATACAATCAAGAAACATTTGCAACAGGTATTGATATCATTGATGATCAGGTCGTATTTGCTCTTGTCCTTTTCAGAAAGTACGGAGAAATACACTTTGTTGGAAGAATCAATAGAGATCAGTACCGCATTGTTCTCCGGCAGTTTTTGGGAGAGCACCGAGCCGGGTGTCGTGATCTCCACCGGCTCCGGCGGCTTGAATTTGGTAGCCATGATGAAGAAAGAAAGGATCAGGAAGGCAATGTCCACAAAAGGGGTCATGTCCGTATCCGTACTCTTCCTCGGTATCTTAATACTAGGCATGGTATAATGTAGTTTACAGGTAGATGAATTTTTTACACATTTCCATACAAAAACCCGGTACCCGGATTATTTGTATAGGGAAGCAAAGCTTTGTGTCAGGGTAAATCCTGATTCATCGATTCCGTATGTGATCGAGTCGATCTTGGTAGTGAATACGTTGTACATAATCAGGGCCAGGGCGGATGTACCGATACCCAGGGCCGTGTTGTACAGGGCTTCGGAGATACCCACCGCCAGGTCACCGGCCGCACCGCCACCGCCTTCTTCACCAAGGGCGGCGAAGGAACGGATCATACCCAATACCGTACCCAAAAGGGCGATCAGGGTACCTACTGAAGTGATGGTGGAGAGGAACACGAGGTTCTTTTGCAGCATGGGCAGTTCCAGTGCGGTCGCCTCTTCCACTTCCTTCTGGATAGCCAGTACTTTTTGTTCTGTATTGAGATTTCCTTCGCTGATCATTTCCTTGTAGCGGCGAAGACCTGCTTTCATAACATTTCCTACGGAACCCTTTTGCTTGTCGCACTCAGACAGGGCGGCATCCACATTTTTATTGGCGAGATGGTACTGCACTTTGCGGATGAAATCGGAGATGGAGCCGCTGCCCAGTGCCTTGCGGATGGTGAGATAGCGCTCGATTGAGAAAACGATAACCATCAGCAGCATCCCGATCAGCAGGGGTACGATGATACCACCTTCGTAAATCCGGTGCAAGGCGTCCTTGGGTCCTTTATGATGGGGCCAGAAACCACCGCCAGCAGGTTCTTTGAATCCTCCGGGATCTCCGAGGATAAAACGCCAGATACAATAACCGGCAACAATACACACAACAGGCGCAATCCATGAAATTGCGTTGCTGCTCTTTTTCGGTTGAACAGAAGTAGCCTTAACTGATGCAGTTGGTTTAATCTCTGCCATGATCTTAATTTTTAGTTTTTTGAAATGTTAGAATTGCTAAACCGTTAGTTGTACAATGCTATGAAAAAAGATTATACAAAAATCCCCATCCTTCATTTTCCCGGATAGGGAGCGTCAAGTTAGGGATTTTTTCAAACGAAACAAGAGACTGATTGATAATTTGATAAGAAATTGATCTGATCTTATCAGATTTTAATCTGGCAGGGGTTTCATTGGGTTTATTCGTACCGGAGGGCCTCGATTGGATTCAGTTTTCCGGCTTTCAGGGCCGGGTAAAGCCCTGCTGCCAGCCCCACAAGGGTGCAGATAATGATCCCGTACATCACCCAGTTCCAGGGCACCACAAACCCTGTTTTCAGCACGATCGAAAACAGGTTCCCGACCGCGACCCCGAGAAGGATTCCGAAAAAGGCCCCCAAAAGGCTGATGATGACTGCCTCCAGCAGGAACTGGCGGCTGACCATCCAGCTTTTCCCGCCGATGGCCTTGACCAGGCCCACTTCACGGGTACGCTCGGATACGGCCACCAGCATGATATTCATAAGCCCGATCGCGGCTCCGATCAGCGTGATCAGCCCGATCACAGTTGCCGAAACTGTCAGAAACCGGAGGCTGTTCATGGCTTTTTCTGCAATGCTGTCGCTCCGGTCGATCACGAAATTATTGTCCTCAGTGGTATTGAGTTTCCTGACCGCCCGGAAGATCCCTTCCGCCTCCCCCATGGCCTCGGAGACTTTCAGCAGGTCGCCGGCCATCACCGCCACCACAAATGAAAACCCTGAGGGGAAATTCCGATCCACATTGGTATAAGTCGTGATCACCAGGTTGTCACGGCTGAAACCGAAAGTAGACCCCCGGCTTTCAAGCACACCCAGAACACGGTATGGTATATTATTCAGCCGGACGACCGAATTCACGGCCCTTTCCACTCCTTCCCGGAACAATTTTTTGGCCACATCATAACCCAACAGGCAAACATTCCGGCCCGAAAGAACATCCTGCCGGTTCAGATTGCGCCCAGCCTGCAGGGAAAATCCGTTCAACTGAAGGTAATTCTCGTCGCCCCCGAACATCATCACATTGGGACTGGTTTTCCGGGATTCATGCGAAACGATATTGTTGCGGTTGCCGAATATGGAAATGCTTTTCAGCGCAGGGAAATTATAACGTGCCACGAAATACTCGGCCTCTTCCTTTGTGATGATCTTGCCCAGGCTGGATTTTTTTTCCTTTCGTTTGCCTTTTTTGGAAAGTTTGACCTGGCTGTTATTATCCCCGCCAAACCGGATATTTCTTTCTTTGAACCGGATCGTAAATGCATTGGCCCCCATGGTTGAAAAACTCTCCGTGAATTTCTGGTTCATAGCCTGGATGGCCGTGATAATCCCCACCAGGGCCATGATTCCAAAGGCGATGATGGAAACGGTAAGCCCGGTGCGAAGCCGGTTGCTGCGTACGGTTCGGAAAGAAAGGGCTAAAATGTCTCTGAAGTTCATACCGGAACCCGAAATTACTGAATTGACGGAGGACGGATATGACTAAAACCGGGGATTAAAAATAAAACCAGTAAAGAAGCATATTCGGGAAAAGACCAAGCAGGATCACCAGTGCCGCCATGACCACCAGTGTCCATTTGAAGGCCGGTTTTACCGAAACCCCTGGATCATCCCCTTCCCGGAAATACATGGCCTGTATGACCCGGAAGTAATAATATACACTGACTGCTGCCATCAGCACCGCGAAAATAACCAGCCAAAGGTTCTGACCGGTCCCCATCACGGCCTTGAGCATATAAAACTTGGACATAAAACCTGCAGTCAGGGGTATCCCGGCCAGTGAAAGCAGGAAAACAGTGGTGGTGGCGGCCAGCAAAGGTTGGTGACGGGCCAGTCCGTTGAAACCGCTGAAGGTATAGTCTGGCATTTTGATCAGCACGGCGAAGATCCCGATCGTGGCCAGGCTGTACGCCACGGTATACAGTAGCAGGCCTTCGACCGCTTCCGTATTCATTGCGAAAAGCGCGAACATCATAAACCCGGCCTGTGCGATACTGGAGTAAGCCAGCATCCGCTTCACGCTTTGCTGGAAGACGGCCGTGATATTTCCGATCAGCAAAGTGGCTACGGTAATGATCATTACAAAAAACTGCCATTTTGATTGCAACACTCCGTATCCTTCTCCGAAAAGACGGATAAACCCGATAAAAAGGGCCGCCTTCACTATGGTGGCCATGAATGATGTGAAAACGGTTGGAGCCCCGTCATACACGTCTGGTGTCCAGAAATGGAAGGGCACCAGTGATACCTTGAAAGACATTGAGAAAAGCAGCATCAGCAGTCCGGCCATCATGAGCGAATCGGGCAGCTGCTCGGGTCCAAGTTGAACCGTCGCAGCAAAAGACCCGGTAGCCCCGTACATGAAAGCGATACCCATGAGCATGATGCCTGTTGAAAAGGAACCCAGCAGGAAATATTTCAATGAAGCTTCGTTGCCCTTCAGGTTGCGCTTGTCTGCACCTGTCAGGATATACAGGGGAATAGAAATGATCTCAATCCCCAGGAAAAGGATCAGCAGTGATCGGAAAGTAGTGACCAGGATGATCCCGCAGGTGATAAAAAAGATCAGGGAGAAATAGTCCGAATAATAGGCTCCCACTTTTTCCATATCGCGGGCCGATAAGATAAAATAAAGCAGGATGGAAATGATGGCGGTGCTGTTAAAAAGCAGGTTGAACCGGTCGACCCTGAGCATGTCGTGAAGGTTTACCTGGAACAGGACGGTTCCGTTCATCTCGAGGATATTGACAGCGAGCACAAGCACCATCCCTGTGATTGCCAGGATACGGACAACAGGCCTGCCTTTCAGCAGAAAACTGCTGAACATCATCACAACCCCCCATACAGCCGATAATATTAATGCGTTCATAGTATTTATTACTTCCTTTGTTCGAGCAGGGTTTGCCGTACAAAATCAAATTTTTCGTTCAATACACCCGATGCGGCAGCGGTTTCATTCAACATCAGCTGAGGATAAACCCCCAGGACAAAGATCACCAGGACAATCACCCCCAATACTGCTTTTTCGTTCCATGAAATATCGCGGGCCTGTCGGGTCAGCTCATTGGCTTCTCCGTAAAAAACCTTGCGGATCATGTTGAGGGTATACACTGCTCCAAGGATAATCCCCAATCCCGCAAGGACCGTGAACCACACATTGTATACGGTAAACGAGCTGAAGATCCCGTTGAACATCAGGAATTCGGCCGGGAACGAATTGGTGAGCGGAAGACCGATATTGGCCAGGGCCACGACCACCAGCAAAAGGGTAAGACCCGGTGCTTTCCCGGCGATACCGCCCAGCTCGGATATTTTACGTGTTCCAAACTGCCGCTCGATTATCTCTACTACAATCCACAGACCGATGATATTGATACCGTGGTTGAACATCTGGAGCATCACTCCCTGGAACCCGGATGTATTTTGAGCGAAACTTGCTGCACACATCAATCCGATGTGCGCGATTGAAGAATAGGCGACCAGCCGCTTCAGATCATCCTGCCGGATCGCGATCAGCGATGCATAAATAGCCCCGGCAAGGGCGAGCGGGGTGATAAAATCAGCCCATTGGAATGAAGCGAGGGGAAACACGGGGAACAACCAGCGCAGCATGGCAAATACACCCATTTTGACCATGACCCCGCTGAGAATCATAGTCGTGGGTGTCGGGGCCTGTTCGTAAGTATCCGGTTGCCAGGTATGCAGCGGGAAGACGGGCATCTTGATCGCAAAGGCGATAAAGAACAACCAAAAGACCCATTGCTGGGTATGTCCGGGAAGCCGTGAGTCAATAAAAGCCTGGAGTGAAAACGAATGACCCGGGATGACCGACTGCATATAGAGGATGCCGATCAGCATCAGCAGGGAACCCACGAAAGTGTAAATAAAGAATTTGAACGTAACCGGGATCCGCTTTTCCCCGCCCCACTGGGAAGCAAGGAAATACATCGGGATCAGGGCCAGTTCCCAGCAGAAATAGAACAGGAGTGCGTCGGTGGCAAGGAAAACGCCCATCATTCCTGCCTGTGCGAGCAACATGAGCGCAAAAAAGCTTCCGGGGTTGCGGACCGGGCTTTTCCAGGTGGCCGCAATAACCAGCGGATAAGCGAACGCATTCAGGAGACAGAGCAGTTGCGACATGCCATCCATACCCAGTGAGAACCGGCTGTTGAATACAGGCAGCCATTCACGGGAGAAGCTGAGTGATTCTTCATCCTTCATCAACGTCATCCCCAGGACCGAAACTGCCAGGGTAGCCAGTGAAGCGAGCAAGGCCCAGGCCCGGGCGGTATTTCCATTCCGGAAAAAGAACGCACCCAAACCTGTCAGCAGCGGGATCAGTATCAGTAATAATGCGATCATATTAATTTATCTCTTCAGTCGAATCGGTTTTCAAATAACCGGTACCGGCCGGGGCAGGTACCTATTTTCTAATAAAGAACTGGATGACGAACAAAAAGACCATGCTGGCGACCATCAGCAGCACATAATTGCCCACCTGCCCGCTTTGCATCAGCCGCAGTTGCCGGCTCCCGTAATTCACTGCCTTTCCTACCCCGTTCACGAACCCGTCGATCACTTTGTTTTCAATAACCGTGTTCAGGAATGCACCAAATCGATGAAGGGGCTGCACAAAAATTTTATCATAGAGCTCATCCACGTACCATTTATTTTCGAGCACCCTGCCCAATCCGCTTTCTTCCACCCGCCGGTAATTCCGGAATCGGAACCAGGCAAAGAGGATCATCGCCAGCACCAGTATGGTGGACAGACCCATCAGCATGTATTCGGTGGCATGAGGCACCGTGTGTCCTTGATGCGGGGCGATTACGGGTGCCAGGAAGGCACTCAGTTTATCGCCGCCTTTCATGAGCAGTTCCGGAACCCCTACAAACCCTCCGATCACCGAAAGGACGGCAAGGATTACCAGGGGAATGGTCATGGCCGGGGGACTTTCATGCAAGTGATGCTCCTGGTCGGCGGTACCCCGGAATTTTCCGGTGAACGTGACGAACAGGAGACGGAACATATAGAAAGCGGTGAGCAAAGCAGTGAAAAGGGCCACCCCGTAAAGCACCGGGCTGCGTCCCCAGGCGCTCAGGAGGATCGCATCCTTTGAGAAAAATCCGCTGAATGGCGGGATCCCAGCAATTGCGATACAACCTATCAGGAAAGTGACGTATGTGATTTTGAGTTTTTTGGAAAGCCCTCCCATCTGGCGGATATCCTGCTCTCCTCCCATCGCATGGATCACGCTGCCGCTTCCGAGGAAGAGAAGGGCCTTGAAGAAAGCATGTGTCATTACATGGAAAACGGCGGCTACATAAGCCCCGGTACCAAGTGCCAGGAACATAAAACCGAGTTGGCTGACGGTGGAATAAGCCAGTACTTTCTTGATATCATTCTGCTTCATCGCGATGGTGGCGGCAAGCAGGGCTGTGGCCAGCCCGATATAAGCCACGATATCCATCGTTATGTGGGAAAGGGAGTATAATACATTGCTCCTGGCGATCATATAGATGCCGGCGGTAACCATGGTGGCTGCATGGATGAGGGCGGACACCGGTGTGGGACCGGCCATCGCGTCGGGCAACCAGGTGTATAAAGGGATCTGAGCACTTTTACCAGTGGCCCCCACAAAAAGCAGGAGGGTAATCACCGTAATATCCGCAGGCTTCAGTTTTGCCAGACTGGCAGTACTGAATACTTCATGATAGTTCACTGTACCCAGCCTGGCAATCAGCCAGAAAATGGCAATCAGGAAGGCCAGGTCACCGATCCGGTTCATGATGAATGCCTTGTTGGCGGCCTTGTTATATTCCGGGTTCCGGAACCAGTAGCCGATCAGGAGGTAGGAACAAAGCCCCACGCCTTCCCACCCGATGAACATAATCACAAAATTCCCGCCCATGACCAGGAGCAGCATCGAAAACACAAAAAGGTTGAGATAGGAAAAATAACGGCCGTAATGTTCCGGTGTCTCCTCCTTCATATATGCCGTAGAATAAACATGGATCAGGAACCCGACCCCCGTGATGATCAGCAAAAAGAGGGATGAAAGAGCATCGATCGAAAAAGAAAAAGGAATGGTCAGTTTACCAACAGAGATGAAATCAAAATAGTTCGCGATATGGCTGTTTCCGCCCCTTACCTGCAAAAAGACCCATATGCTGAGGGCGAAGGAACCCGCGATAACACCAGAGCCGACGATCCCGGTCAGGGTCCGGGACATGTATTTTCTCCCCAGGCCATTGACCAGGAAACCGATCAGCGGCAGGAGCGGGATCCAGTAAACGATATTCAAAACATTATTCATAACAGCTCAGTCTGGGTTCGGCAGGCATTCTCATTCCCGGGAATGTCCTGCCGGGGTTTAGATACTAATGTTTCAGCCGGTTCAAAAAGTTCACATCCACCGAATGAATATTCCGGTACATCATCACGATAATGGCCAATCCCACACTTACTTCGGCCGCCGCTACCACCATGATGAAGAAAACAAACAGCTGTCCGTCCGACCCCGCCGTAATATCCGCCGCTGCATTCTTCAGGTGATGCATTTTTGAAAATGCAACCAACAGCAAGTTCACCGCGTTCAGCATCAATTCAATACACATGAAGATGATAATCGCGTTGCGGCGGGTCAACACCCCCACGATCCCGATGCAGAACAGGGCCACCGAAAGGAATATGTAATAATTGACAGGCATATTTATTTTATTCTTTTTTCCCGATCACGACGGCACCCACCATCGCGCTCAGGAATAAAATGCTGCTTATTTCAAACGGCACGACATAAGTCGTGAACAATTCTTTTCCAAGATTTTTTATCAGGCCGATCGCCCCATCGTTGATCAGTGCCTGCTGCTGCTTCAAATCGGCATCCTTCAGCCCGGCCACCAGCACGAGCAGTAAACAGCCTCCGGCTATGGCTCCGGCCATTTTCAGCCAGCGGCTTTTTTGAGGTTCGGTTTCGCGGTTCAGGTTCATCAGCATGATCACGAAAAGGAACAGCACCATGATGGCGCCCGCATATACAATGATATTCACGATTGCCAGGAACTGCGCATTGAGCAGGATATAATGACCGGAAATTGAGAAAAAGGTAACGATCAGCCATAGCACGGAGTGAACGGGATTTTTACTGCTGATCACCATCAGAGCGCTGAAGATCGCCACAACTGAAAGAACCCAGAATATAATTTGTGTCATGTGCATGCCCTAAACCGTTAGTCGTTCTTCGTTTTTTCCGCCCGTTCGCCCAGTGCTTTCACATAGGCCTCTTTTTCCAGCAACGGGTGTGGAATCAGTAAATCTTCTTTTTTATAAATAAACCCTTTTCTCCCGTAATTGGCGGGTGCGAATGTCTGAGACAAGTAGATAGCGTCTTTCGGGCAGGCTTCCTCGCAGAGCCCGCAGAAAATACAGCGGAGCATGTTGATCTCGTACCGGGCCGCATACTTTTCCTCCCGGTAGAGGTTTTCTTCACCGGGCATCCGTTCGGCTGCTTCCATCGTGATTGCTTCGGCGGGGCAGGCTACCGCACACAGACCGCAGGCGGTACAGTTCTCCCGTCCTTCGGAGTCGCGGTTCAGCACATGAAGCCCTCTGAAAACTTTGGAAAAACTCCTTTTTTGTTCAGGGTACTGAATCGTCACTTTTCTTTTGAAAAGATGACTGAGCGTTATCGCCATCCCTTTCACGATATTCCAGAGATAAATACTCTCGAGGAAAGTCATGGGTTTCCGGTCAACCGCTGTAGCCCTGTCTGTTAATCGCATGCTCATTTTCAAAAGTTCGCAAATATATTATTTAATCGCCCGATAGTTCATGAGGCCGGACTGTCCGTTTAAACAGGAGTCCTTTGTTGTTGGTCTTTCTCTTTTTTCCACAACTACCGACTCCTGAACCCCTTCTATTTATTCAGCCACAGGATCACCGCTGCCGTTATGATCATATTGAGCAGTGCCAGCGGGATCAGCTTTTTCCAACCCAGGTTCATCAGCTGGTCATAACGGAACCGGGGAATCGTCCACCGGATCCAGATAAAGACGAACAGGAAGAATGCGATCTTGGCCATCATCACACTGAAACTGATCACGGTGAGCCAGAAGGAACTCAGCCCCCATGAAGCCTCGTTCACAAACGGGATATCATACCCGCCCCAGAACAGGGTAACCATGATCGCACTGCTGATAAACATATTGATGTATTCTGCAAACAGGTAAAAACCCAGTTTCATTGAAGAATATTCCTGGTGGTATCCGAAATTCAGCTCGTTCTCTGCTTCGGGCAGATCAAACGGAGTCCGGTTGCATTCCGCCAACGCGCAAATAAAGAAGAGAAGGAAACCAAGCGGCTGGTAAACTACATGCCAGCCGTTTTGTGCCTGGTTGGCTACAATTTCACTCATCTTCAGGGAGCCTGTCATGAACAGCATGGCGATCAGCGCCAGGCCCATGGGCAGCTCATATGACACCATCTGCGAGGCCCCGCGGATGGCTGCTATCAGGGAGAATTTGTTATTGGAGGCCCAGCCGCCGATCATGATCCCGTAAACCCCCACGCTGACCACACTGAACACAAGCAGGATTCCCATGTCCACATCGGCCACCTGCATCGGGATTACATTTCCCCCCCTGGTAACAAAGGGGGCTGCCCAGGGAATGACGGTACTGGTTATAAGCGCCGTGATCATGGCAAGCGCCGGACCCAGAACAAAAAGAAACCGGTTGGAGGCCAGCGGAATGATCTCTTCCTTGAAAAACAATTTACCACCGTCGGCCAGGGGCTGAAAGATCCCGAAGGGACCGGCCCGGTTGGGGCCATGACGGTCCTGCAACCAGCCGGCCACTTTCCTTTCTGCATAGGTGGTATACATCGCGATAAAGAATGACAGGCCTATGATACAGGCTACCAGAATCGTTTTTTCTAGTATGAACCAAAGGTCTATGGCCAGTACGTGCATCATTTGTCGGGGTTATTATCAAAATTTTTACTGGTGGCCGGTCCGGGCAGGGCAGACAGATCCACTTTGTTCACATCGCTGACACTGTGAATATCCATCAGCAGTTTCGGGTCCCGTCCCCCCATCACTTCCATAACCGTTTCACGGGGCTTTACCATATCTATATAATGGCCCTGGGAGATAACGGAATGGCGGCTGATCTTTGTAGGCCCCTCGATCACCCAGTCGTTGATATGCTTCTTATCAAACCGGCAGGTATTGCAAATCCAGCCGGGTTTTCCGTCATAGCTCTGCACTTCTCCCCAGGGATCCTTTCGGGCGGTTACCCGGAGTACTTCATCCCCCCGTTCCCACAAAGTGACTTTTCCGCAGCATTTGTCGCAGTCACGGTGGGCATCAACCGGACGCGTAAACCAAACCCGGTTCTTGAACCGGAAGGTTTTATCGGTAAGCGCACCCACCGGGCATACATCGATCATATTCCCGCTGAAATCATTGTCGATGGCCTTAGAGATATACGTGGAGATCTCCGCATGATCACCGCGATCCAGAATTCCGTGCACGCGGTTGTTGGTGATCTGGTCGGCCACAAAAGTGCACCGGTAACAGAGGATACACCTTGTCATATGAAGTTGTATATAGGGGCCGATATCTTCCTTTTCAAATACCCGTTTCGGGAATTCGAAACGGGATCCTTCCTTGCCGTGTTCATAGCTCAGGTCCTGGAGATGACATTCTCCGGCCTGGTCGCAGATGGGACAATCCAAGGGGTGGTTGATAAGCAGAAATTCCACCACGCCGTTCCTGGCATCCATCACCCTTTCGCTGGTTATGTTTTTCACAACCATACCATCCATGACATTGGTCCGGCAGGAGGCCACCAGTTTGGGCATCGGCCGGGGATCGGCCGCGGAACCAGCCGCTACTTCCACCAGACAGGTCCGGCATTTGCCCCCGCTTCCCTGTAATTTGCTGTAATAACACATCGCAGGCGGGGTCACGTCCCCGCCAATCATCCTGGCAGCATTCAGGATGGTTGTGCCAGGCTCCACATCAATCGTGATGTTGTCGATGGTTACTTTGAATGTTTTAGATGCTTCAGACATGTTTTATCCTATAGCTTTGATTCAATCTTGTTTAACTTCCGGTTTGCCAGATGAAATGTAGCCCCGATGGTTCCGTAGAACTCGGCAAAGAAAAAACCCTGCCTGGCCCGGCCCGGAATCCCCTTCTTATGAAGGATGATATCCGGCATATTAATATACCCGTATTTATTCTCAAACTTAACGACCAGGTGCCTGAAAAAAGTCGCCTGCACACCTGCTTTGGCAGAGATTCCGAATCCGGATAGATGGAACCGGTCATTGCGCTCATAATCCAGCAGATGTACATTACTCTTGGGCAGTAACACACCCCCTCCCCCGCCATACATACCAGATACGATTAGTTTATGATTCCGGGAATGGTACCAGGTATGGTATTTCTCAAGCTCTATGTTCAGGTAATTCAGCCCGTCTGTATGCTCAAACGTCAGGAAATCCTCCGAGAGCGTGATCTCCTCATTATGTTCTCCCTTATAATTACCGTTCCGGGTAATAGAGCCCTTCATCCTGGCAACCTGGTTTTGGTCCATCACATATTTCATGTGATCGTCGCCGAATGAAAGGGCCAGGTTGTCTTTGATAAAATAGCTGACCCGGAGATTGGTCTGTGGAATGGTGAGCCTGCTGAACTTCATGTAATCCCTGAAAGAAAAAGGGGTTGGCCGGTCATGGGCAACTACCTTGTACAACCGGAAGTCATAATCACTTCCCCGGAACCTGATATTGCTGCGGGTATAGGCCGCCCGGTTCCATCCCCATGAAATGGACAGTTGTCCCTTACGCTTGTCGCTGTAAGAGTTTTTATCCTGGCCGTATGATGCAGTTGTGGTGAACAACACAATCAATATTAATATGGTTTTATACTGGAATCGCATCGGCATAGTGCGCCAGCCCGAAATTTCTTCGTTGTGCGTCTTCCGGGTTGGTTACATGCCATTCAAATTCATCCCTGAAATGACGAATGGCCGCTGCTACTGGCCATGCGGCCGCGTCGCCTAACGGACATATCGTATTTCCCTCGATCCGGCGCTGGATATCCCAGAGCAGATCGATGTCACTCGCTTTTCCTTTACCTTTTTCGATGTTCAGTAATATTTTTTCCATCCAGCCTGTGCCTTCGCGACAGGGTGAACATTGCCCACAACTTTCATGGCGGTAAAACCGGGCCAGTGTATATGTATGCTTTACCACACACTGGGTGTCATCCAGCACAATGAACCCCCCAGACCCCATCATCGACCCGGTGGCAAACCCGCCGTCGGCCAGGCTTTCATAGGTCATCATCCGCTTCTCTCCTTTCGCCGTGGTCAGTAAAAGATTCGCCGGGAGGATGGGTACTGATGAGCCGCCCGGAATACAGGCTTTCAGTTTCCGGTCGTTGGCAATACCGCCGCAATATTCATCACTGTAAATAAATTCCTCCACGGAGATTGACATTTCGATCTCGTACACGCCGGGTTTCCGGATATTGCCGCAGGCGCTGATAAGTTTGGTTCCGGTCGATTTGCCGGTGCCGATATTCATATACGCTTCACCGCCTTCGTTGATGATTGGCACAACGGCGGCGATGGTCTCCACATTATTCACCACGGTCGGGCAATCCCAAAGTCCTTTCACGGCCGGAAAGGGCGGCTTGATCCTGGGGTTTCCTCTTTTCCCTTCCAGTGATTCAAGCAGGGCCGTTTCTTCCCCGCAGATATATGCCCCCGCACCTCGCTGCACATATACTTCACAGTCGAAACCGCTGCCCAGTATATTTTTCCCGAGCCAACCGTTGTTTTTTGCTTCCCCGATCGCCTGTTCGAGGATATCCACGATCCAGGCATATTCTCCCCGGATATAGATATAGGAACGGTTCGATCCCAATGCATACGAAGAAGTAATAATCCCTTCAATAAGCAGGTGAGGGATAAATTCCATCAGGTAACGATCCTTGAAGGTGCCGGGTTCGGATTCGTCCGCATTCACTACGAGATAACGGGGTACGCCTTCGGGTTTAGCGAGAAAACCCCATTTCATGCCAGTCGGGAATCCCGCACCCCCGCGGCCACGGAGCCCGCTTTTCTTGACCTCCTCGGTCACCTGGTCGGGGCTCATGGTCTTCAGCGCTTTTTCCACGCTGCGGTAACCGCCTTCGCGACGGTATACTTCGTAAGACCGGATGCCTTCAACATGCGCTTTGTCCAGTAATAATTTTCTTCCCATTCGTTTATGTCAAAATCAAAAGTAAAACCCGGGAATTCCGCCGGGGAAATCTTTTAAAATATTTTCCGGTTTACCTGACCGCCTGCCGGGCGAACAGAAACCATTTTTTACCTTTTCTCACCCACACTTCAAGGACTTTCAGGTGATAATTTCCTTCTTTGCCGTTCATCGTTACGCGGATATCCGCCACAAACCGGGCCTGTGCGGCTTTTTTACCGGTCCAAACCTGCAGGCTGTCTTCCGAAAAACCCTGGTACTTCATATACCCGGTTTCCAGGTTTCGGAGGAACTCATTCCGGCTCTCCACCCAGCCATTGCTGTGTCCATAGTGGAGCATATTGTCTGTCATCTCACCCAGTTTTTCCAGGTTTCCATCCACCAACGCCCGATGAAACGATTTTACAGTTTCCTGTACCTGCTGTTCACGTCCCTGGGCACCTGCCACAAGCACGTTGAGTAAAAGAACTATGACCCACCCTTTTTTCAATTGTCCTGGTTAGGTCTGCGCTGTCCCCTGCATTCAGCGATGATCTCATCAACCTTATCCCGGGTCAGGTGTTCCCGGTAAAATTTTCCCATCTGCATCATCGGGGCGTACCCGCATGCGCCCAGGCATTCGACCGTTTTAAGCGTGAACAACCCGTCGGCTGTTGTTTCGCCTGGCCGGATGCCCAGCCGATCATATATATATTCCACGATGCCATCGCTTCCGTTCAGCATGCAAGGGCCGGTCTGGCATACTTCAAACATGTGTTTGCCAACCGGTTTCAGGTTGAACATGCTGTAGAAAGTGGCCACTTCATATACTTCGATGGGAAGGATTTTCAGCAGCGATGCCACATAGTCCATGGTCTCCGTGCTCAGCCACCCGCCGAATTCCTGTTGTGCCAGGTGCAGGACCGGGATCACCGCGCTTTTTTGTTTCCCCTCCGGGTATTGGTCGATGATCCGTTGAACCTCGTTTAATTTATCTTCAGAAAATTTCACCATATCGGTTATTGGTCTGGTGCCGGCCGGTTTCCCGGTTGCGGCATATCTTTTAATAATATCAGGCATCCAGTTCTCCTGCGATCAGGTTCAGGCTGCTCATGGTCATGATCGCATCGCTGAGCATCGACCCCCTGATAAGCTCTTCAAAAGCCTGGTAATACACAAAACAGGGCCGCCTGAAATGCAACCTGTAGGGGGATCGCCCGCCGTCACTGATCAGGTAAAAACCAAGCTCGCCGTTCGCACCTTCCACACAATTATATACTTCACCCGCCGGGATATTGGTCTCTCCCATTATGATCTTGAAATGCCATATCAGTGCTTCCATGCGGGTGTATACTTCCTGCTTGGGCGGGAGATAATACTCCGGCACATCGGCGTGGTAGACATCCGCTTCCGCACCCTTGAATTCCTGCACCTTCTGATAAGCCTGTTCGAGTATGCTGAGGCTTTCCCACATTTCCTTTTCACGCACCAGCCAACGGTCGTAATTATCGCCGGTGGTGCCAACGGGTATATTGAACTGAAAATCCTCGTAGCTGCTGTAAGGAGCATGAACCCGGACATCATAGTCCACTCCGGCTGCGCGAAGGTTGGGACCGGTGAACCCGTAATTGAGGGCCCGCTCGGCGCTGATGGCGCCCGTTCCGATGGTTCGGTCCATGAAGATCCGGTTGCGTTTGAAGAGGTTTTCAAACTCTTTCAGCACACGAGGATATTCCTTTAGAAATTTTTCAAGCTTCTGAAATGCGATATCATTAAAATTTCTTTCAAAACCACCGATCCGGCCAATATTGGTAGTAAGCCGTGCCCCGCAAACCTCTTCATAGATCTCGTAGATCAATTCACGGTACTGCATCACATAGAGGAACCCGGTGTAGGCACCCGCGTCCACACCGACGATGGAATTACAAATCAGGTGATCCGAGATCCTGGCCAGTTCCATGATAATAACACGGAGGTAGTCGACCCGCTTGGGTGTTTTCACCCCCAGCAGTTTTTCGCAGGTGAGGTGCCATCCCATATTATTGATGGGAGAAGAGCAATAGTTCAAGCGGTCTGTAAGCGTGGTGATCTGGGCCAGCGGGCGGCGTTCCGCCAGCTTTTCAAAGGCCCGGTGGATATAGCCGATGGTTTGTTCCGTGGAAACGATCCGCTCACCGTCCAGCTCAAGGATATTCTGCATCACCCCGTGCGTGGCCGGATGGGTCGGACCCAGGTTAAGCGTGGTGGTGGTTTTCTCGATCGAGCCTTCCGGTAATTTGATATGATGTTCTGACATGTTACCGATGTTCTGCCCCCCTTGGGCAACTTAAATTCGTTCTGTCAATTTTTTTTAATCCCGTCTTTTATTTCAATCCTCTCACAATCCGAAACAGGAATCAACCTCTTCCAAACATCTCATCATCCTTATCGATCCGGGTCTGGTCTTCCAGCGGAAATTCCTTCCGGAGGGGATGATAATCCATTTCATCCACATTCAGAATCCGTTTCAGGTTGGGATGACCTACAAAGTTGATCCCGAAAAAATCAAAGGTTTCCCTTTCCATCCAGTTGGCCGCCGAGAAAAGCCCCGTGGCTGTGTAAATATCCGGTGTTGCAACCGGAGTAAATACTTTGAACCGGATGCGGACATTATCCGGCATATTATGAAGATGATACACAACAGCGAGTTCCCGGCCTGTCTGACCCGGGTAATGCACCCCCGTAAGATCTGTCAGGAAACGAAAACGCAGTTCCTCATCATCATACAGGAAATTAAGCACCTTGAGATTTAATTCCCTGGGGCTCTCAAAGCTGAGCATCCCGTAAGGTTCTTCAAACCCGGTGAGCTGATCACCGAATTTTTCGGTCAGCCTTTGCCTGATATGTTCGTTTGTCAATGACATGGTTTGCAGTTGGTCATTCGCTTTTCTATTGTATTCCGTAACTCTCCAGCAAAGCCTTATAATGATCCCCGTTACGGCGGCGCAGGCTTTCTTTACCCACCAGGTCCTGCACACGCAGGAGCCCGTCTATGATCGCTTCGGGGCGGGGCGGGCAACCGGGCACATATACATCCACGGGGATCACCTGGTCAATGCCCTGCAATACGCTGTAGGTATCAAAAATCCCCCCGCTGCTTGCGCAGGCGCCAACGGCCAGTACCCAACGGGGTTCAGCCATCTGGAGATAGACCTGTTTCAGAACGGGTCCCATTTTTTTGGCGATGGTTCCCATGACCATGAGCAGGTCGCACTGGCGGGGGGAAAATCCCACCCTTTCAGCTCCAAAACGGCCCAGGTCGTAATGCGAACCCATTGTTGCCATGAATTCAATCCCGCAACAGGATGTGGCAAAGGGCAATGGCCAGATGGAATTTTTCCGGGCCAGCCCGATCACTTTATCCAGTGAAGTGGCAAAAAATCCCTCTCCCTGGTGACCTTCCGGCATCTCTACGATGCTGATGTCCGCCTCAAGTGGCTTTTGAACCAGGTTATATGATACAGGACGAGACATAATTACAGTTTCTTAATTATCACAATCACTTTATAACAATCCTTCCCGATCCGGGTTCAGTCTTCCCATTTCAGGGCGCCTTTCCGGATAATATATATAAATCCGCAAAGGAAAAAACCCACGAACATCAGCACGGCCCAAAACCCGTCCCAACCCAAGCCTTTAAAATTCACCGCGTAGGGATAAAAAAAGATCACTTCCACATCAAACAGAACAAACAGGATGGCTGTCAGAAAATACTTGATAGCCATGGGCTGACGGGCATCCCCGTGGCTTTCGATCCCGCTTGAAAAATTCTGGAGTTTGTCTGATGTTTTTCTTTTTGGTCCCAGCAGGTGCGTAACCATTGTCAGGAAAGCCACCAGGCCCACCGCGATGGCGACCTGTACGGCCACCGGCAGATAGGAAAAAGCCGTATCGCTTCCCGCACCGGTTTGAAGTAAGTGAATCATAAGACTTTACTATCGGCAAAAATAAGGGGGTCACCTCATATTTCCCGTGATTAAAAACCGGGCTCGAAGGTACAAAGAAAAATCCCCCTCCGCCTGTGTGCGGAAAGGGGGACTTTCTTGTAAAAGAAGAAAACCGAGTTATGACCGGTTATTCCGGGTTATTGCTGTCCCGGATGTACCGGAAGAATTTGAGATACCCGAAGACCCGCCTGAAGCGGAAGGAGTTCTTCCGTTGCCACGAGAACCGTTATCTGTCTTTGTGGACGGCGTCTTCTCGAGGATTTCTATATTTTTTTGGATATTCTCCGCGTTGGCTGCGTCGACTGATTGCCATTTTTTCAGGTATTCGATTGCCTTGTCACGGTCCTTGGCTTCATTTGCATAATAGATGGCCAGGTAACTGGCCGAACTGATATATTGCCTTTTGAATTTGCTTGTATCCTTGGCGCTGAAATCAAACAGTTTCAGTGCATCCGGAACGGCCACGCTGTCTTTGCGTACCGTATCCACAATACGGGAATTATTGAAAGCCCATTCATATCCATAAACCTGTTCGGGATAGTTTTGTACCATCTTAAGTGCGGCATCCCTGGATTTGGAGTTCTCCTGGCTGAAATAAAGGGCGATAGTCAGGTCGAAATAATCATTGATTGTGGGATCAGGTTTCAGGTCGATGATCTTCTGGATGATCTGGGCTTCCTTATCCCGAAGTTTCCGCTCCTTGAAATAAGCGGCTGCCTTTTTGAGAAAATCCACACGGTCGGCCAGCACGGTGTCCAGTTCGGCTCCCTGGATATAGTTCACAAAGATCTCGTCAGGCGAACCCCCGGTCTGTGACATAATATCGGCCCGCAGTTTATGGTCGAAAGAGTTGTAATCATCCGGGTTTTTCCGGACAAAGAATTCATCACTGAATTTCTTGGCATTCTTGTAATCCCCTAACTGATAATATGCATCTGCCAGGAGCCGGTATACCTTGGGTTTTGTGTTCGCACCCATGGCAGCCACCACGCCTTCACCCTTCGTCGTGGCGCAATTGAAATCTTTCCGGGCCCAGCAAAGTTGTGCATAGAGGAACTGGTCCTGGATATCTGATTCCGGTAATTTACTTTCAATGTATTTCTTTAAAAATGTCTCTCCCTCCTCAAATTTGGCCCTGTAGAAATAATAGTAGAATAGCTCATAATAAGCCAGGGTGAAATTCGGATCCTTGGACACGGCTTCGTTGAGATACTGTAGAACGAGGTCCCAGTTCTTTTGGGATTCAAATAATTTGGCAAGACGGAGGCTGGCGGGTGCAAAATTCGGGTTTACCTCCAGGGCTTTTTTATAAGACTGGAAAGCTGGACCGCCACCCATTCCTTCACCGGCCTTGCGGTGCGCATTACCCAGTACCAGCAGGATCTCGGGGTTTTTTGAATCTTTACTGGCCGCATCTTCGAGCAAACGGACCGCATATTTATAATCGGATCCCTTGGCATCCACCAGGGCGCGGCCGATTGCGGTGGCAATAACTGGATCATCCCCTTTCCGGTTCCGGGTCAATGTGAGCGCGGATTCAAATTCCTGCCGGGCCTCATCATGTTTCCCTGCCAGCGCGTACACATGCCCCATACCCACTTTGATCAACGGGGCCCCGTTGGTAGTCTGCAAAGCCTTTTCATACAGTTTCCGGGCTTCCGCGATCCGGGCCTTCATGATCTCATCGGCCTCCAGGCGGGTTTGACCCAGCCAGTAGATGGCATCGATATTGTTGGGATTGGCCGCGATCAGCTTTTCAAATACCTCTGTGGCATTCTTGACCCGTCCAGCATACAAGTGGTTCACCCCCTCCTGCACAGTCTGTGCCCTTACCCCGGTGATCAACACCAGCAACGACGCTAAAACTGTGAATGTGGCTTTCTTCATTTTACTTCTTCTTTTGAGTTTGTAAATATAAATAAGTCCTTTTTACTCTTTCAGCCGTACCGGCCTGATCCCGAAATTTTTTTTCGCCGGAACCAGGTAGGCGCGTTTAAAAATCAACTGACCCGTCTCTCCGCTCATGAAATTTGCAAATGCCGTTCCAAGTCCGCGATAATTCTCCTTAAGCATATAAACCAAATCCCGTACCATCGGGTAACGCTTGAGGTAAATATTTGCCTGGTAAGCTTTTACAAAGGCTCCGGGCTTATCCGTACTCTCCAATGCCGCAATTCTTACTTTTTTCATAAAACTTAGCTGGGCCGTGTCTTCCGGGTTCCCGATCCAGCTGATGCCGATAAAACCGATCACTTGTTTGTTCTTTGAGACATAATCAATCACCCCCTCGCTGCTGCGGGCTGCCATCGCTTCCGGTGTCAGTGAGTCCCCGCGCAATACTGAATCGATGATAAACCGAACCGTACTGGTTGCTTTCACCCCGTCAAATACAGGGATTAATTTTTTATTAAAATTTCCCGTCAGCACCTGCTTGATCTCTTCCATCGTGAAAAGTGAGTCCGGATCGGACGGATTTACGATAACGGCGATCGCGTCCCAGGCAAGGGTCATATTCTTCAGTTGCTTGTTCAGCGAATCTGAAACAAATTCCTTTTCTTCCTCACTCGCACCGCGTGTGGCAATCACCATCCGGACTGAATCATTCGGAAGGTCGCGCAGGCAATCTGCTTCCGGTTTATAATCCACCAGGATATGCGTATTGGGGTGCTGCGACTCATATATTTTCACGTGCTCGTCGATCACCGGCCGGAAAGATTCGTCGGCGCTTACACGGATCGTTCCTTTATACCGGTTATCCGGGAGCTCATCCGCCTGTTCATCAAAAGATTTACAGGCAGACAGGCCGCCCAGCAGCCCGATCACCGGGAGGATCAGCCGGGCCCATCTGTATCCGGAACCCGCTCTCATCTGAAATATTTTTTTTTATACCCCCGGTAAATCCGCCAGGCTCCGTAAAGAATACAAAGCGACCCGAATACGGTTTCAAGCGTATCGGGTTTGCCCAACCGGTCATTCAGTGGAAAATTTCCCAGCTTTTCCCGAAAAACAAAGAACAATCCCACAAGCAGGATCAGGATACCCATCCCGTAATCCATCAGTGATTTCATTTGCTCCACCTGCTTCCGCTTCTTCCTTTCGTACTCTTCAAACATGACCATTCAAACTTTTTTTTATAAACCCCTTTGCCGGGAAAAATCCATTTCCGTCCTCAGTGGCAGCCGGGAATGGATGAAGCGGGCAATTTATTAAAATTTTGCTATTCCCGGCCCACAAATGTTACGGGTATCATATAGGATACCGGAACATGTATACCATTCTGAAAAGCAGGCTCCCATCGGGGCATTTTTTTCACCACCCGCAACACTTCATTGTCAAATTCTCGACCACCGCTTTGCGTGATCTCAAAATGACTGACCTGGCCGTCAGAGTCCACTTTGAACCGTACAAGTACCAGGATCTTTTCACCCTCGTTCATCTCTTCAGGGCTGCGCAGGTTCCTGGCCAAAAACTGGTTCAATGCTCCAGCTCCGCCCGGGAATTCAGGACTTCTCTCCCGGGGCACAAAATCCGCAGCCGGTTCATGGGAAGAGGTTTGGGTTCCACCCGCTCCCGCGGAAACCGGTTCCACCACCGGAGGAACGGCTGGCGGACCTTGTATATTTTCATCCCCGGGTTGACTTCCGGCCAGTATATCCGTCGAAGGGGCCATCTGTTTTACCTTGTCGTCCCGGCGGATTTCAATCCGGCTGGTAAATATGACCTGCTGTTTTTTGACCCGGGGTTTGGAAGCTGCGGGTTGTTTTGGAGGATCCGGTACCCGGGGTTTCACCGGCGGCTGTATGTTTATTTCCCGGATCACAAGGCCCTCCGATCGGATTTCGGGTATACGAGCCTGCCCGGAATCGGCCTGCCATTGCACAATCAGTGACAGTAACAAAACCCCGGAAAGCCCTATCCCAAGCGCCCATTGCATTCGTCTTTCATAGTTTCTCCGTAAAGCATATGCGCCATAAGCTTTATTTCGGTGCTCGAACAAAATGTCGAGCATATCCGCCCTGAGCATTTCGTTGTTTGTCATGATGTGTGTTTTTGAATAGGATGCCGACGGGTCATAAATCCATAATGTGAACATCAATGGAAATCAACTCAAAGCTCCCGGCTCATAGCTCGCAGCTACCGTTTATATTTGCCGCATGAAGATTCTCATGGTTTGCCTGGGCAATATCTGCCGGAGCCCGTTGGCTGAGGGCATTCTGCAGGATAAGGCTTTCCGGGCAGGTTTATCCTGGAGTGTGGAAAGCGCAGGCACCAATAGCTATCATACCGGGGAACCTCCGCATCCCCTGTCACAAAAAGTAGCCCGTATAAACGGGATTGACATCAGCCAGCAACGGGCCCGCCGGTTTACCGCGGCCGATGTGGATGCGTACGACCGGATCTATGCGCTGGCCGGGGATGTGATGGAAGAGATGCGCCGGATCTCAAAAGAAAAATATAACCCTGCCAAAATAACGCTTCTGATGAACGAACTTTACCCGGGCCGGGACCTGGACGTTCCCGATCCCTGGTACGGCCCCGAACCGGGATACCACGAAGTGTTTGCAATGATCGGGGAAGCCTGTGACGCCATAGTTAAAAAATATTCAATGTTCAATTCTCAATATTCAACCAATATATAAGTGATCGGGTATTTTCCGGCAGATCATCCCGGATAGACCAGATCGAGTAAAATACCCGGCTTACTGACGCATATGACCAAACCATCACTGCCACAGGGAACCCGCGATTTCGGACCGGATGTTGTTCGTAAGAGAACCTATATCCTCGATACGATTAAATCCGTTTTTGAATTATATGGCTTCCAGCCGCTGGAAACCCCCGCCATGGAAAACCTGGATACCCTCCTGGGGAAATACGGTGATGAAGGCGACCGGCTGATCTTCAAGATCCTCAACAATGGGCTGGACAATAAGGATAAGGAATCCCAGGTACGGGCAGACTTTGAAAAGATCCTTGCGGGAAAAAATACAAAAGGCATCACAGAACGAGCCCTGAAGTATGACCTCACCATTCCCTTTGCCCGATATGTGGCTATGCACCACCAACAACTGACCTTCCCTTTCAAAAGATACCAGGTGCAGCCCGTCTGGCGGGCCGACCGGCCCCAGAAGGGACGATACCGAGAATTCTGCCAGTGTGACGCCGATATCGTTGGAAGCCGCTCCCTGTTGAATGAAACCGAGCTGGCGCTGATCTACCGGGAGGTTTTCACCAGGCTTGGTCTGACGGGTTTTGAGATCCGGATCAATCACCGGAAAATCCTGACCGGGTTGGCGGAGGTCTGTGGTGCCCGGGAAAAACTAACTGATATCACGGTGGCCATCGACAAACTCGACAAGATCGGGCGGGAAAAAGTAATTGCGGAACTGGCGACACGCGGACTGACAGACGAACAAACCGGGATAATCGGACAATACCTTCAGTTATCCGGAAATAATTTGGAAATCCTTGGCGGTCTCCGGACCCTGATCGGATTAAGCGAAGATGGTCAATCAGGCATCTCGGAATTGGAACAACTTGTTTCGCAACCTGCCACGGCATTCCCGGAACTGGTGATCGACCCCACCCTGGCCCGCGGGCTTAACTATTATACCGGAACCATTTTTGAAGCAAAGGCTCCGGTTTCGGTACAGATCGGCAGCATCGGCGGAGGCGGCCGGTACGATGACCTGACAGGTTTATTCGGGGTACCCGGTATCCCGGGTGTAGGTATTTCTTTCGGGGTGGACCGTATTTATGACGTACTTGAAGAACTGGGCCTCTTCCCGGAGGCGGTACATATCGGCACACAGGTCCTGTTTTTTAACCTTGGCGTAAAGGAAGCGGCACAGGCCTTCCTGCTGGCACAGGAACTGCGTCAAAAAGGAGTGCGTTGTGAGCTTTATCATGAGACTTCGAAATTTGACAAACAGTTCAGGTACGCGGAAAAAAAGAATATCCCCTATGTGATCATCCTGGGGGAAAAGGAATTGCAGAGTGGCACCTGTAATATAAAAAACCTGGCGACCGGTCGCCAGGAATCTGTTTCTTTCGGGGATCTCCGCGCATATGTATTTTGAAGCCTATCAGGAGTTCCCTCTCCAGACCCTTGACCGGTGGATTGCATCGGCAGGTTCTGTTTCGCGGGCCCCTTCCATATCCAAATCCTGCACCTGGATCTTCAGTGATTTTATTTTTTCGTCTTCGCCACAGGAGAATGTAGCTATTCCAGCATAAGCCACGACTTCAAACACCTCTTTGTTTTCAGTTCTGAATTCCCGAGTACTGAACTGGCCCGTAAGATCCCTTTCTCCATCGTCACCCTGATCTCACTGACAGGGCTTCCTTCAGGAAAATGGTATTCACCTGATACTCATGGAGTGAGTCTGTCCGGGCATACTGTGCCGCGGAGAATATCAGCAGGCATACAAAAGCATCAGCTTTTGCATGTTGCGTTGGTTGCTTTCTTTCTAAATTAATGGAAAAACAGGGTTTCGGTTCGCTTCAATCCGGGTTTTCATAGATAACAGCCGCCCCCTGCCCCACTCCCACACACATGGTGGCCAGTCCGTACCGGACACCGGTCCTTTTCATTTCATGAAGGAGCGTTGCTGAAATGCGTGCCCCGCTGCAGCCCAACGGATGACCCAGCGCAATTGCCCCTCCGTTTACATTGACCCGGGCGGGATCGATATCCAGATCCCGGATACAGGCGATGGATTGAGAGGCAAATGCCTCATTCAACTCCACGAGACCGATATCTTCTATTTTCAATCCGGCACGTTGAAGTGCCTTCCGGGTAGCCGGTACAGGTCCGATCCCCATTATCGACGGATCCACCCCGCAGACCGCCATGGATACCACCCGTGCCAAAGGTCCCTGACCGGATTTTTTCACTGCTTCCTCACTTGCCAGCAACAGGGCGGCCGCCCCGTCATTAATTCCCGACGCATTTCCCGCGGTTACGGTGCCGTCTTTAATAAAGGCAGGTTTCAGCGTTGCCAGCTTTTCCAACGATGTTTCCCGGGGGTGTTCGTCCAGCACCACCCAACTAACCAGTCCTTTTCGCTTGAATTCCACGGGGGAGATTTCGTCCGCCCATTTATCTGCTTGCTTCGCTGTAAAATATTTTTGCTGAGATGCCAGGGCAAATTCATCCTGTTCTTCCCGGGTGATTTTCCATTGTCGTGCCACGTTCTCGGCCGTTTCTCCCATCGAAAAGGGGTGATACAGGGCGGCCAGTTCCGGGTTGATAAAACGCCAGCCCATGGTAGTATCATACATTTCTGCATTCCGGCCAAACGCTTCGGGGTTTTTGCCTACCACAAAAGGAGCCCTTGACATACTTTCCACTCCGCCGGCAATAATCAGTTCGGCATCCCCGCACATGACCTGGCGGGAGGCATCCATCACGGCCTGCAGACCCGAGGCGCAAAGCCGGTTGACCGTATTTCCTGCCACCGAAACGGGAAGACCCGCCAAAAGGGCGGCCATTCTCGCCACATTCCGGTTGTCTTCCCCCGCCTGGTTGGCCGCGCCGGCGATGACATCCTCTATCCACTCCGGATCGATGGTTTCGTTCCTTTTCAAAAGGGATCTCAGCACCCCGGCCAGGAGGTCATCCGGCCTTACACCTGAAAGAACCCCGCCGTATTTCCCGATGGGAGTACGGACAGCGTCCATTATATAAACTGGCTTCATGAAATGTATTTACCGGCAAATATCCGGGAATTCGGATGAATCCTTCCCCGGAAGCTATCTTTGCATCACATGCAGAAAAAGGGGAAAAATATCCGGCATTTATCGCTGGCCGAACTGACCGCGTATTTTGAAGAGATCGGGGAAAAAAAATTCCGTGTAAAACAGGTCTGGGAATGGCTTTGGTCCAAACATGCCATGCACTTTGATGAGATGACCAATCTCAGCAAAGATCTCCGTCAAAAACTGGCTGCCGAATTTACCCTGCCTGCACTGCAGGTGGACACCGTCCAGCATTCCGCCGATGGAACTATCAAGTCGCGGTTCAAAACCCATGATGGTCACCTGGTGGAAGGGGTCCTGATCCCCACCGCCTCCCGCTATACCGCCTGTGTTTCTTCCCAGATCGGTTGTTCGCTGTCCTGTAAGTTTTGTGCAACGGGGTATATAGACCGAAAAAGAAACCTGGACTTTGACGAGATCTATGATGAAGTGGTTTGGATCGGGCGGCAATCCGAGGAAACACATGGAAAAAAGCTCAGCAACATTGTTTTCATGGGCATGGGTGAACCCCTGCTGAATTATAAAAATGTACTGCGTTCCATTGAACGGATCACCGCCCCCGATGGTTTGGGCATGAGCCCTCGGAGAATCACCGTTTCAACGGCCGGCGTGGCAAAAGCCATCCGGCAGCTGGGGGATGACAAAGTGAAATTCAAACTCGCGCTTTCCCTGCATGCAGCCACAGACCAGAAAAGGCACGAGATCATGCCGATCAATGACAGCAATAACATCAAATCCCTGGTAGACGCGCTGAATTACTTCTACAAACAAACCGGAAATGAAATCACATTTGAATACATCCTGTTCCGTGATTTCAATGACAGCCTGCAGGATGCGGAGGAACTGATTAAGGTATACCGGCAGGTCCCGGCCGATCTTGTCAATATTATAGAGTACAACCCCATTGATTTTGCCCGGTTTGAAAAACCGGAGGAAGAAAGGATCCAGGCCTTTATGAATTATCTTGAAAAACACCGAGTAAATGTCCGCCTGCGCCGGTCACGCGGGAAAGATATCGATGCGGCCTGCGGACAGCTGGCAAACAAAGGGTAAAGGTTTTAACGGGTCTCACCGAACTTCAATGATCCTCGAGCAGGACTTTGAAAACGGCTTCCCCCCCCCGCCGTTTATCCCTTTACAATACCTTTTACGAAGAATTTCCTATTTCAGGTTAAACCCCGGCCTCCGTCCATGGTCTGATTATCTGTTCACAAATTTTATAACAATTGCCGCCGAAGGTTTTCCAAACCCTTTGGCGTCAAAAGAAAAAAGAAATTAACATGAAAAAAATATTATTAGCTGCCACAGCCGCTTTTTTGGCCATCGCCGTCCAGGCACAGGATATCCCCGAGCGCAAGCGGGACGGGTTTAAACCCCGTGAAGGGCATGGCAGGATGCAGCATCGCAGACCCGGCGGAATGGAATTTCAAAAACTGAACCTTACCGAAGATCAGAAAAAACAGGTCCGGGAGCAGCATGAGAATATGCGCAAACAAATGGAAGAGCTGCGCAAGAACGAAAATATTACAGTCAAGGAATTGAAGACCCGGATGGAAAATCTCAGGAAGGAACAACGCTCAGGCATGGAAAAAATCCTGACCAAAGAGCAGAAAACCCAACTCGAAAAAATGAAATCAGACCGGAAGGCCATGCATGAAGTGGATGCCCGGGCACGGGCAGAAAAAATGAAGATCCGCCTGGGGTTGTCGGAAGATCAATTCGCGAAGCTTGAAAAAAACCGCAGGGAAACTGGGGAAAAAATGAGGGCCATCCGCGAAAATAAATCGCTGAGTATGGAACAACAACGTGAGCAAATGAGAGAACTGATGAAAAAACAGCGGGAGTCGATGCAGTCGATCCTGACCGAAGAGCAGAAAAAGCAAATGAAAGAAGAGATGAAACGCGGTCCCCGGCCGGATGACAAGAAAGCAGGCATGAAAAGAAAAATGATATAAGCGAATCCGTTCCTCGTGAACCGGGCCCCGCGGCAAGACCGCGGGGTTTTTTCTTTCCCTATCTTTACCGTTCACCCCTGTTGCAAAACAGCAAAACACCCCGGATGAAAAAAAAACCACCCAGCCAGTTCAGCAAATTCACGACCCGGAAAAGCAATGCCGCGATCAAGGAACAGTTCAAACAGGAAAAACGAAAATGGAAAAAAGAACGGGCCGATTTCTTTGAAAAACAACGAGCCACCAGACCCGCGGAAAATCCCGCAACCGGAATATCAAAAGAAACCCCGAAATCGCATCCCCGCCCGACCGGGCCAACCCTCATGCCCCTGAATAAGTTCATTGCCCATGCCGGCGTGGCGGCCCGACGGGATGCAGCGGAATTGGTAAAAAAAGGCCTGGTGAAAGTTAACGGGGAACTGGTCCGCGAACCCGGTCACCGGGTTTCTGAAAAAGATGATGTCCGGGTAAACGGTAAACGGGTTTTCCCTGCCAAAAACCTGGTCTATATCCTCCTCAATAAACCGAAAGACTATATCACAACCACTGATGATCCGCAGGGCCGGAAGACCGTGCTTGACATCATTAAAAAAGCCACCCCCGAACGTGTTTATCCCGTGGGCCGGCTCGACCGGAATACTTCAGGAGTGCTCCTGCTAACCAATGACGGGGAACTGGCCCAGAAACTCACCCACCCCAGTAATGAAATCAAGAAAGTATACCACGTGACACTTGACAAGCCTCTCGAAAAAAAGGATTTTGACCGGATCCTCAAAGGGGTGACCCTGGAGGACGGCCCGGCCGGCGTGGATGTTCTGGCTTATGCCGATGCAAAGGACAAAACACAGATCGGCGTTGAAATTCACAGCGGCCGTAACCGGATTGTCCGTCGCATCTTTGAACATGTAGGATATGATGTTAAAAACCTGGACCGCGTGATCTTTGCCGGGCTGACCAAAAAAAATATTGAACGGGGAAAATGGCGGTTCTTAACTGAGAAAGAAGTACGTGACCTGAAACACTTCAAAAAAGGAAAATAAACGCCCCCTTTATTACCCTTTATGCGGCTCGCAGATCTGATCATAACGGAAACCGATCAATGGGTGGCGCTGAATAAACCATCCGGGCTTTTATCCATTCCCGACCGGGAAGGAAAAGAGATCTCACTGAAGACCATGCTCAGGGACTCATTTGGGAATATATTAACGGTACACCGGCTGGACAAGGATACCAGCGGACTTATCATCTTTGCGAAAGAGGAAGAAGCCCACAGGCATTTGTCCCAGCAGTTTGAAGCCCGGCAGACCAGGAAGATCTATTTGGGACTTGTCCTTGGTTCGATGCCCGGGACCGCCGGTATGATCGATACGCCCCTGGCCGAACACCCCGTTCACAAAGGGACCATGATTGTGCACCGGAAAGGCAAGGATTCACTCACCGAGTATGAAGTGCTGGAAGATTTCGGGATCTATTGCTGGGTTCGGTTCCGGATCCATACCGGCCGTACACACCAGATCCGTGTGCATATGAAAGATATCGGCCATCCGATTGTCTGCGATCCGTTGTATGGTGACGGGAACCCGGTACTTGTATCTTCCCTCAAATCCCGGTTCAAGCTCAGCAGGGATGCCGAAGCGGAGAGACCGATCCTGAACCGGCTGGCCCTTCATGCTTTTCAATTGGAATTCCAGGACACCAACGGCCGGTTGGTTGCACTTGAAGCTCCACTGCCCAAAGACTTGCGGGCAACTCTTCAGCAACTGGAAAAAAGGAAGCGATGATTTTTCTGAATTTTCCCTGCACCAGGGGATCACGTTGACATATTGAAGACCCCCGCAACAAATTACCCTTTATACCAGGTAGAATTATAAAATTTCGACCTCGTAGTGCAGCGGCGAATTCTTCCTTAGCATAGCCGAGACCCCGCAGTATTTTTCGAGGGAAAGATCGATTGCCTTGCGGACCTTGTCTTCGAATGAGGGGTCTGTTTTCAATTTGTAGGTGATATGGATATCCTTGAACACGCGGGGATGCTCCTCGGTCTGCTCGGCCTGGACATCAATCTCGAGACCTGAAAAAGGGACCCTCATTTTTTGAAGGATATCCACTACATCGATCCCGGAGCATCCGGCGATGGCCGATAAAAGCATGGCCTTGGGGCCAAACCCGTTCTTTCGGCTCCCATCGATTGAAATACTGTTATGCCCGTGAAAACTGGTGAACTCATGTCCCTGTTTCCAGGTAGTTGTCGTTTTTGTCATACTTATTATTTCAATTCATGCTTTTTATTGCTGGAAATATTCTCCAGGGTCCACACGATCCGCTGTTCAAAATTATACTTTCGTTCACCACAGGATTCTTTTCCGCAAATCCGGCATGAGAACGGGAGGCACCCGTCGGAATGAACAAATAACTCCATCGATTCTCCGAACTCACGACGGATCAGTTCAGCCAGTTGATCGATCTCCTCGTGGGCCTGGTGTACGTTGAGGTACCAGGGAACCGTCAGGTGGCAATCCACATGCAGGACACTTCCATATTTGATCACCCGCAGATTGTGCAGGTCGATCCAGTTTTCGCGCCGATGCTTGTTGAGAACTGTTACCAGGCGGTTCAGGAGCTGCATGTCGGCTTCGTCCATGATCCCTCCGATGGATGAACGGGTAATCCGGTACCCTGTATAGATGATATAGATGCCGAACCCGATCGCCACGGCACTGTCGATCCAAAGATAACCGGTAAAATAGAGCAAGGCCAGTCCCGCGATGATTCCAATTGTGGAAACCGTATCCGTTTGCAGATGGTGTCCGCTGGCCACCAGGGCGGCAGACTGGTTTTTCTTTCCGGTGCGAAGACAGAAATACCCAGTTACATAGTTAACGAGGGCTGTGGCCGCCACCAGGATCATACCGAAATCGATCTGCTGGAGTTCCACCGGGTGCAGGAGATGTTGAATAGCTTTGTAGAGGATAAGAGCCCCTGCCGTACCGATCATGGTTCCTTCGATCGCCGCGGAAATAAACTCTGCTTTCCCATGGCCATAAGGATGATCGGCATCCCGTGGTTTGGCCGAAACATACAGGCTATATAACCCGATAAAACCGGCTGAAACATTTACAATGCTTTCAAGGGCATCAGTCAGAATGGCTACGGAGTGGGTCGTATAATAAGCAATGACTTTCACGGCCAGCAACACCAGCGAGATAAAGGCCACCCACTTTTGCACCCTTAAATTTTGTTTTGATTTCTCCACCGGTTGCATTTATTCAAATAATTCTTTTGCGTGTCGCATCCACTGCTCCCGGGCGTGCGAAAGGAAATTGGCCGGGGCTCCGCGGAAATCTTTTTCAGTCTCATACCTGCCAAAAGTCTGGTACATTTCCGCATCTGTACCCCGGTAACCGGGCAGGTTTTCCAAACAGGCGTCCTTTTCCGTGACCGTGAATTTTTCACCAGGATCACTCTGTACCCAGGAAAGGCCCGTGAACCCGTATTTTGTTTCTCCCTCATGCATGACCAGTTTCAGAACGGCGGGGGAAACATCACTCCGGCAGGCCAACCGGTATAAAAGCGTGACTTCCGCAACCCGGTCGGTATCCAAATCGGTGATGGTAATGGCATCTTTTACAAATGCGCAGGTGATATCAAAGGGACAGGCTTTTTGTTTCTCGTGGATCATCCAGATACGCTGGAAGCCGGTGTCTGATTTCAGAAACTGCAAGGCATAGATCTCTGCCGTTTGCCCCTGCTCACCAAACTCATCTTTCTCGGAGTCATCAAAAGGATCCACGAATGTGGTGATCAGGAGATTTTCGCCGGTTGCATCGGCCCATTTCCAGATATCCTGCAGGGTTCCCGGAGGCCGGATGGCTGCGGGGATATCACTTTCCTTTCCTTTTACCGGTTCGAATCGCTGGCTTGTTGGGGATTGAATCTGCCGGGCTGTATCATCCATCGAACGGTTGGGATCTTTTTTTCCCGGGTTCTGGCAAGCCGCCAGGAATCCGGCAAGTATCAAACAGGACAGGGACCGCTTCATACATGGAATTTATCAGCCGAAAATACAGAAATAAAATGGCCCCTGTCCGGAAGGACAAGGGCCTCATAGGTAAGGCTGTTCTGTTATGTTGATACAAATTTCATTTCATCCATCAACCGGATATGTGGGTTGCTTCCGGTAACGGGTGTAAAATTCAGGATCCTGGCCGGAAAATACTGGCTCCGTTGAGTGGACGGACATATATTTTGAGCAAACGGCGGGAAAGCGGGTGTTTAGCTGGGTTTCCGGTTGATCAGGCGCCTCATATACCGTAAGGCCCGGTTATAAAATTCCTTGTTGAAAAGGCTTGAATCATGCATGGCCTTATAAGTCAGGAACATTCCGATCGGGAGCAGGATGAATGTGGCCAGCCACATTCCGGTGAAAGGCGTCATGCTGTTTTCCTTTGCGAATTTTTCTCCGGTGGTACTGGAAAAATAAAACAACATGAAAAACACGATGGCGAAGATCAGGGGAGTGCCCAGTCCGCCTTTGCGGATGATGGATCCAAGGGGGGCACCGATCAGGAAAAGGACAACACAGGCCAGGGACAACACGATCTTGCGATGCCACTCGATCTTGTGCTTCCGGAGTTCCCGTTGCTTGAATGCGTAGGTGGTAAGCATAGATTCCATACCCATACTGATCGACCTGGTGCTGTTCTTGACATTCTCATTTACATTGCCGCGGGCCGTATCGGGAAGGTAGGATTCGAAGTTTTGGAATGCGGGCCTGGAACCGCTGTCCGGTATATCGTTCCATGAAGAATCCATGTAGTTGAGAAAAGTCAGGGGGCGGATCAGCTCATTTTTGGTTTGCTCGTATATTTTTTTGTGATCCAGCTTCATTGAATCGATTACTTTTTCTAGCTGGCGCATGCTCAGCATCTTTTCGTTGTTCTTATTGACACTGTCGGCCGTCCGGTTATTGAAGCCGAGAGAGCTTAGGTCAAATTGTTTCCTGAATTCTCGGAAACCGATCCGTATGAACTCCGTATTCTTTGAGTCATAGATCTGTCCGCGTTCCTGGTATCTCCACCCGTCCTTCAGGTTGAATTCGAGAAAGCGCCGGTTGTCGGTCACCCGCATGATGCCACTTCGGGCTATGATAAAATTATCCTGGAGAGGGTTTCCCTGTTCGTAAATGATGACATCGCGGATGATGCTGTCATTCGCTTCCTTTTTCCCGATCTTGATGGCAAACCCGTTGATCTTGTCATAAAACACCCCTTCCTTGAGATCGAATGCGGGCTTGGCATATACGATATCCGCGAGCAGGGTCCTGGATTTGAGGTTGGCCACCGGGATCACATAGTTGGAGAAAAGGAATGCGATGCCGCTGATGAATATACTGATGAAAAGAAGGGGGCGCATGAACCTCAACAAAGAAATCCCGGCCGATTTGATCGCCACGAGTTCAAACGACTCGCCCAGGTTGCCAAATGTCATGATGGAGGAAAGCAGGATCGCCAGCGGAAGGGCAAGGGGTACAAGAACCGCGCTCTGGTACAGGATGAATTCAAAAACGATCTTGGTGTCCAGCCCCTTTCCCACAAAGTCATCAATATACAGCCAGAAGAACTGCATGATGAGGACCAGCAGGGTAATAAAAAAAGTGGCAATAAAAGGCCCCGTAAATGAGCGGATGATGAGGCGGTCCAGTTTTTTGAACACGTATCTTTAGCTTATGGATGAAGCAAAAATAAGGCTTTCGCCCCTGGAGAAGGAACTGGTGAGTAATGCCGGGTGGATTTTAACAAAGAACGGCATCCTGGAAAAAGTCATGCAGCTGTTTGGCCGCATCCAGGTTTCCTACCGGGAGGAGCTGAAAAGGTTTCCGGGGCTCCCTGATGAAATAGTGGAACGTGGCCCCAAGATTTCGCGGGGAGAGAAATATGAAGGACTGCCATACCTGGTGCTGGATTATCCGCGACTGTTCCTGCCCGCACAGGTGTTTGCAATCCGGACTTTTTTCTGGTGGGGGAATTTTTTCAGTATTACACTTCACCTGGCAGGAGATTATGCCGCAAATGCACGGGAAAGAATTTCTGACGCCTATCCCATGTTATCGGAGAAGGGATACTCGGTCTGTATCGGGGCCGATCCCTGGATTCATCATTTTGGCCAGGATCATTACAGGCGGGTATCCGAAATGGACCATGAGGCTTTCACCCGGCTGATCCGGGAAATGAAATTCATTAAGCTTGCTATAAAATTCGAACTGGACAGGTGGGACGATTGTGAAGCGGTTTTCCCGGAATGCTTCCGGACATTACTGGACCTGGCAGGAAATTAATTCCCCAGCCGGTGAAAGAGTTCCTTCACCTGGTAATCCCAAAGCATGCTTTGGTCCTTGATCTCTTTTTTCTCCGCAAAGTCCTTAATGGTCAGGATGGTCTGGTTGGTGATTTCCGACTTGTCGATCCGGAACTCAAAATATTCATCCTTGGGTGCATGAAGCCAGTGAAACCTGATGTATTTGTCTTGTTCCTTTTCGACTACTTCAGCCTTTTCAAAGCTGCCGTCCCAACCGAAATAAAAAATATTATCCCGTTCATCTACCTTATCGGCAAACCATTCCGACAGCCCGGCCGGGGTGGACAGGAATTCATAAAGGATTGAAGGCGAGCACCGGACCGGAAACTCTAACGTATATACTTGTTTGCTCATGCTATGACGCAGAATAGGTTGTGACTGCTGCAATAATAAAGAATTAATGATTGCCCCAAAATTATTTGCACTTTATTTTTCCCGGACGCGAATTCGGTAAACCCGAATTGAAATAAATGAAAGGGGCATTCGTTAACAGTATGTCAAAATTTATTTGGGCCGAACAGGCTTATTCCCTAAATTGCTTTGAAGTTCAATACGTTCTGAACGACCAAGGAGATTGCGGTGGGTATTTTTTGAGTCATTAAGTGACCAAAACAGATTCTTAAACCCTTAAAATACACCATTTAAACCCATACCTATGAGCATGCGACAATTGAAGATCACGAAGTCTATTACGAATCGTGAGTCTCAAAGTCTGGAAAAGTACCTTCAGGAGATCGGCAAGGTCGAACTCATTTCCCCCGAAGAAGAAGTTAAACTGGCTACCCTGATCAAACAGGGGGATCAGCGTGCCCTGGACCGCCTGACCAAGGCCAACCTGCGGTTCGTTGTATCCGTTGCCAAACAGTACCAAAACCAGGGTCTTTCCCTGCCCGACCTGATCAACGAGGGTAATGTCGGCCTGATCAAGGCTGCACAGCGGTTTGACGAAACAAGGGGATTTAAGTTCATTTCCTATGCGGTCTGGTGGATTCGCCAAAGCATCCTGCAGGCGCTGGCCGAACAATCCCGGATTGTACGGTTACCCCTTAATAAAGTGGGTCTTACCAACCGAATCCAAAAGGCTTTTTCCCTACTTGAACAACAGTTTGAACGCGAGCCCTCGGCCGAGGAACTGGCGGAAATGCTGGAAATGGACCTGGAGGAAGTGGCATCCACGCTTGGGATCAATGCCCGGCACGTAAGCATGGACTCCCCTCTTTCAGAGGGCGAAGAAAATACCCTGATCGATGTCCTGGAAAACCCGAATGCCGATAAAACGGACGGGCAACTGGATCATAATGAATCCCTGAAAACGGAGATCGACCGGTCTCTCAAAGCCCTTACCGAGCGTCAAAAAGAGGTGATCTGCTATTTCTTCGGAATCGGGGTGGATCATCCCATGAGCCTGGAAGATATCGGGGAGAAATTCAGCCTGACAAGGGAACGTGTCCGCCAGATCAAAGACAAGGCCATCACCAAGCTAAAGACATCCAACCGTTGCCACCTGCTGAGAACCTACCTCGGAACCTGATTTATTCATGAAAAGATTACGCCTGAAATAAAACTTTACATTTTTATCTTTGCAAACCAGAAAAGTGAACATGATTGTTCACTTTTTTATTGGATGAACCAAATGGCCCGGTACAGAAGACCATTGCCGGGCTGAAGTATTAACCGGATCACCCGCAGCCGATCAGGGTGAGCGAGAAAACAGGGTAACCTCATGTTCAACAGTTTACAGGAAAAACTAGAAAGCGCCTTTAAGAACCTTAAGGGACAGGCACGGATTACGGAACTCAATATTGCCGCAACCATAAAGGAAATCCGCCGGGCACTGGTTGATGCGGATGTCAATTATAAAATAGCCAAGGAGTTTACCGACAAGGTGAAGGATATGGCGGTGGGACAAAAAGTAATCAACTCGATCTCCCCGGGCCAGCTCATGACGAAGATCGTCAAGGACGAACTGGCGGTGCTCATGGGAGGAGAAGAAGCAGTTTTCAATGCTAAAGGAAACCCCGCCATTGTGCTGATCGCGGGATTACAGGGTAGCGGTAAGACCACATTCAGCGGGAAACTTGCCCACTACCTAAAATCCAAAAAAGGACTCTCTCCCCTGCTGGTAGCGGCCGACATATACCGGCCCGCCGCCATGGAACAGCTGCGGGTACTGGGCGAACAGATCGGGGTGGATGTACATATCGAAGCAGAAAGTAAGGATGCCGTGGAGATCGCCCGAAATGCCGTAAAAGAGGCAAAGAGCAAAAACAAGAATGTGATCATCATCGATACAGCGGGTCGCCTGGCAATTGACGAGGTGATGATGACCGAAGTGGCGAATATCCGGAACGCAGTCAACCCACAGGAAGTTCTGTTTGTGGTCGACAGCATGACCGGACAGGATGCGGTGAACACGGCCAAAGCTTTTAACGACCGGTTGGATTTCTCCGGGGTGGTGTTGACGAAGCTGGATGGTGATACCCGGGGAGGAGCCGCGCTTTCCATCCGTTATACCGTACACAAGCCCATCAAATTCATCAGCAGCGGGGAAAAAATGGATACGCTTGATGTTTTCTATCCTGAACGGATGGCACAACGGATCCTCGGGATGGGTGATATTACCTCACTTGTGGAAAAGGCCCAGGAACAATTCGACGAGGTCCAGGCACGGAAACTGGAGGCCAAGATCCGGAAAAACAAGTTTGACTTCGCCGATTTCAAGATGCAACTCGAGCAGATCAAGAAAATGGGGAACATGAAAGACATGCTGGGTATGATTCCTGGACTCGGGAGCAAGATCCGTGACATCGATATCAATGAGGACTCATTCAAAGGTATCGAGGCCATGATCAACTCTATGACCCCGGCAGAGAGGGCCGACCCGGACCTGATCGACGGCAGCCGTAAAAAAAGAATCGCCAAAGGAGCCGGGAAGGATATCCAGGAGGTCAATAATTTCATGAAACAGTTTGAGCAAATGCGCGGAATGATGAAGAACATGAACAAAATGGGTGCTTTCGGGCGGATGATGCCCGGGATGAAAAGATAACTGCGAGTTTCCGGTTATGAGTTGTGAGTTGAAAATTGCCAGAAAAAAGCTATCGGCAAATGACCGGCATCTGATTTTCACAATCCCTTGTGCCTGAACCCTTAATTTTCGCTTGTCTTTCTCCTTTTTCAGACTTATCTTCGTCGCCCGGTTTCTACCGGCACTAACAATTATTGTTTAACGCCTTTAAATGTCTATTTAAAATGGCAGCAAAAATCCGTCTTCAGAGACACGGGTCCAAAAAGAGACCCTTCTACTTCATCGTAGTAGCAGATGCCCGCGCGCCCCGCGACGGCAAATTCATCCAGAAATTAGGTACTTACAATCCCCTGACTGTTCCGGCTACCATTCAGCTGGATCGCCAGAAAGCGCTTGAATGGCTGAACAAAGGTGCCACACCGACCGATACTGTTCGCCGGATCCTGAGTTTTAAGGGAGTGCTGTACCTGAAACACCTGCTCCGTGGTGTGGGGCTGGGTCTGTTTGATGAGGCCACCGCGATGGACAAATTCACCTCATGGAGTGCAGAGCACGATGTACAGGTTAAAAAACGCCAGGAAGAAGCCCATCGCCAGAAAAGAGCCCGCCGGGCCGCACCGGGTCGCCGACCCGAGCGGAAACCCGAAGGGGAAGGTGGTGGTGAAGGATAAATAACTTCGGTATTATAACCGGGGACATTCCGCATCCTGAAATTTTCCAGATCCCGTCATGCTTCCGGCTGGCGGGATTTTTTTATCCCCCTGTAACCAGAGGATCCGTTTATTCATTTTTTTGAACTCATGAATGAATATTTCAACATAGGTAAAATAGTAGCGGCCCATGGGCTGAACGGAGAGCTCCTGCTGAAACATGAGCTGGGCAAAAAGACCTCCCTGAAAGGATTACAACACCTTTTTATCGAAGACCGGAAAGATTCCTTCATACCCTGGTTTATCGAAACGGCCAAATCCCGGAACGAAAGCGAAATATATCTCAAACTGGAGGGGGTCAATACCCGGGAGGCTGCGGGCAAACTGGTTCGCAAATCCGTATGGCTGACCGCTTCCGACTTTAAGAAATTCGCAGCCAGGTCGGCCCCTGCCGGCTTACTCGGCTACATGGTCGTTCATGACAAAGAACCATTGGGTGAGATCCTGGAACTGATTGAACAACCCCACCAGCTTCTTTGCCGGCTTGAGATCCGGGGCAGGGAGGTCCTGATCCCGCTGCATGAAGCGACGCTTCAGAAGATCGACCACAAAAATAAACGGGTGAATGTACTGCTGCCCGAGGGTTTGCTGGATATATACCTAAAGTGAAGAATTCGGAAATTGGGGTAATTTGTGAACCCCGTGACTTCTCCCCTACCCCATATCGCCCACTTTGACCTGGATTCATTTTTTGTTTCCGTTGAGATCCTGAATAATCCCTCCCTGAAAGGTAAACCCGTATTGATCGGCGGATATGAACGGGGTGTGGTGTCCACCTGCAGCTACGAAGCCCGCAAATTCGGTGTGCACTCGGCCATGCCCATGAAAAGGGCCCTGCAGCTTTGCCCGCACGCAATCGTCACCCATGCGAGCAGCAGCCAGTACAGCAAGTATTCCCGATGGGTCACCGATATCATTGCCTCCAAAGCGCCATTATTTGAAAAAGCAAGTGTGGATGAGTTTTATGTGGACCTGAGCGGGATGGATAAATATTTCGGTGCTGCCAAATTTGCACAGGAACTGCGGAGCCTGGTAACCCGGGAAACGGGGCTTCCCATTTCAGGCGGATTATCCTCTGCAAGGTTCATCAGCAAGATGGCCACCAACGAAGCAAAACCAAACGGGTTCCTGGAAATACCGCATGGCCGGGAAACCGATTTTCTCTGGCCGCTGGGGATCGAAAAAATAAACGGGGTTGGAAAGCAAACCGAACAGCATCTAAAAAGTTACGGGATCCATACCATCGAGGACCTGGCAAAAACCCCGCTGATCCACCTGGAAAAGATTGCTGGAAAATGGGGAGAATCCTTATGGCACAAGGCCCATGGACGAGGCAGCGCGGAGATCACCACAGACTGGGAGCAGAAAAGCATGAGTCATGAAAACACATTCGATACCGACCATACGGATATCTCATACCTGCACAAAGAACTTGTCAGGCTCACTGAAAAAACCGCATATTCCCTGCGTGAGGATGAAAAGATGACAGGATGTGTTACAGTAAAGATCCGGTACTCCGACTTCGAAACACAGACCCGGCAGGAGACGATCGATTATACCGCGCTTGACGATGTGCTGATCGCCAGGGTCAAGGACCTGTTCAATAAATACTACCAGAAAGGAAGACCGGTACGTCTGCTTGGTGTACGTTTCAGTCACATGATCCCGATCACCATGCAGATGAGTTTATTCGAGAACAATGTGGAGAAACTGAAGCTATACCAGGCCGTGGATGATATCAAGGTCCGCTTTGGAAACAAACTGGTGACCAAGGCTGTAAACACAAGACAAAAAGATCCGGATGAGGGATCTTCAGGCGACTCCCTGAAAAAAACAGAATAACCGGTCCGGTAATCCTGGTTGAAAAAACCGTTTATCAACACCCCCGATTACAAATTAAATACGCCTGTAATTGATAGGTAATTCCTTCATTGAAAATATTCAGTTCCCTTGAAAATTCATATCATATTACAAACGTGACGAATCGCTTATCTTCGTTACCCCTAAAACATAAATGACATGTCACAAATTTGGAAAGAATACCAGGAAAAGAACAAGGACCGTTTTCTGAATGAAATGCTGGACCTGCTCCGCATCCCATCCATCAGTGCAAAAAGCGAACACAAACCGGATATGCAGAAATGCGCGGAAGCCGTTAGAAAAAGCCTGCTCGAAGCAGGTTGTGATAAAGCGGAAGTAATGCCCACCGACGGACATCCCGCCGTGTATGGCGAAAAGATCATCGACCCCGCCAAACCCACCGTACTGGTCTATGGTCACTATGACGTACAACCGCCGGAACCGCTGGAACTCTGGACCAACCCACCGTTTGAACCCACAATCCGCGATGGTAAAATTTTTGCCCGCGGATCCGCAGACGACAAAGGCCAGTTTTACATGCATGTAAAAGCGCTTGAAACCATGATGAAGACCGGCACCATGAGTACCAATGTCAAATTTCTCATCGAAGGCGAAGAAGAAGTGGGTTCACCCAACCTCGGCAAATTTGTAGGCGCCCATCGCGACCTGCTGAAAGCCGATGTGATCCTGATCAGCGACAGTTCAATGCTGAGCCTGGAAACCCCTTCGCTGGATACCGGTGTGCGGGGTCTCAGCTATATCGAAGTGGAAGTGACCGCCGCCAACCGCGACCTGCACAGCGGCACCTATGGCGGCGCCGTGGCCAACCCGATCACGATCCTCACGCATATGATTGCCTCCTGCCACGACGAAAACAACCATATCACCATCCCCGGGTTTTATGACGACGTGGTGGTGGCCGGTCCGGAAGAAAGGGCGCTGATCAACAAAGCTCCTTATGA
>JBMSNP010000023.1:0-40214 GCA_049421765.1 Chitinophagaceae bacterium | reverse complement strand
CCGCAGAATACAGCGAGGAAGAGCATAATGAATTCCCAGAAATAGTGGGTCCAGCGCTTGCGGGCAGTGTGGGCGTGGTGGTGGACTTCCATGTTGGGTTTATGGTTTATGGTTGTTGGGGAGAGAGGAGTTCCTCTTTTTACCAGAACTCATCCGATAGCGGACTCCCAGCTATTGACCTCCGGGCAGCCCTGCTGCCATTATTTTCTCATTTAAGATCGTATTTATTTTTGAAATACAAAATCAATCCTGTGGCCTTATCCCTGATCAGTTTAAGTTGCCGGTTCATACTTCTGGTGGCCCGGTAATATTCATTAAGCAGGACAAAAAAATGGTCAACCGATTTCATATCTCCGTTCAGCAGGGGCACGTCGGGATCTTCTTTTTCAAGCCGGATGTTTTTATAGCTGATCAGGGACTGGATCGTCTCCCGCACCCGGTACTGGATATCCTGTAAACCCGTGGTTTCCGATTTGATATAATTTCTTATCATTTTATCATAGCCCAGGATGCTGTCCACATCCGCCTTTTTAAGCAGCCGGAATCCTCCGGAGTTTTTGAGTTGAAGCAGGGTTTGATCCGCCTGCACCAGGTCCTGGAAGGCAGATGCATAGATCATGAGTTCGTTAATGCAAGGGTTATAGGAGCGGATCTGTGCCGGCATCGAATCAAAACAATCATTTCGTTTTCCCAGCACGGTGAGTTTTTTTTCGTTATCCTCAATCATGCCGGAAAACTCGGCCGTATCGGATTTCAGGTCCCCGTAAAACGAACGGATATATTGCCGGCCCCGCTCCTTCTCAATCTTATGTTCGAGCTGGTATTCCGCCAAAAATCCGCAGAACACGGCCAGGAAGAGCATGAGGAATTCCCAGAAGTAGTGGGTCCATTTCTTGCGGGGGGTATGGGCATGGTGGTGCACTTCCATTCGGGTTATTTTATTTTGTATGTCCGTTGAAGTAATAGGATCAGTTCAAAAGCTTTTTTCTGCGTTTCCCGGACATTCCGTAAGCGATTTTTGAGGTTATTGGACTTCATCTGGCAGCTGTTGGCGTACACAATAAAATCGCGTTTCCGATCGCTCAGCAGGGGCGGATTTTGTTTTTTGAATGAATCCACCACGGAAGGACTGATGGTCAATGACATTACCGGGTCCATATAATAGGTGTCGAAAACCTGGTTCCGGTCCTTGATCACTTCATTGTAGAGAAAATTCTGGATATACATGCCACTTTTCAGATCATCCACAGCCATGGCATAGCGGGCGATGGTATTGGCCACCTGCTGTTTTTTGAAATACCGAAGCCCCCCGGAACTCAGGAGCTGCTGAAGCGTAGCACCCTGGAATGAAATATCCACGTTCCGGGTACCGAACCGGCCATAATAATACCAGACTCCCGAGGGTAATTCATTGAGCTCATAATCATGCACCAGTTGCCGGAACGTGTCCATTCGCGGGATCACAAACTCGAGGTCCCGGCGCAGAGACCCCAGCTGCGCAGTATCCGCCTTAAGGTCTTCGGTCAGGGTGGCGGCGTACTGCAACTCCCGTTTGTGTTCCACATAATGCTCCAGCTGAAGTTCCGCCAGGAATCCGCAGAATACGGCCAGGAAGAGCATGAGGAATTCCCAGAAGTAGTGGGTCCATTTCTTGCGGGGGGTATGCGTGTGGGCGTGGACTTCCATGTGGGAGAAAATTATTTATTATTGATTAATAATTATTGGGTTGCACAAAATCGTTTAATTACTTATTATTTATTTACAATCATTCGAAGCAATTAATAGTCAATAATCAGTAATAAATAATTGCGCTTCCTTAGTTTAGTCTGTATCTGTCTTTCAGGAACGCTTCCAGGTCCACAGCTCCCTTTTTCAGGGTTTCCAGGATCTGCAGTTTAGATCGCCGGGAGCCATTCATTTGCAGGGTGTGGAAGGCCATTTCTTTCAATAATTCGGGGTCATAGGTCCGAAGGGATGGATTATTGTTGCTTCGCCGGATCTCCCCGGAATCTGTTTCCTGGCTTCTCAGTACACCCGGATCCAGGATCCGCGCAGCGACCACTTTATAGTTGTCAAATTCATGATTGTAATTGTCTTCCAGCAGGCGAAGCGTGGAGAACTGGTTATAATAGCTCATGATCCGGTTAGAGGCCTCGGGGTAATGGATCAGCCGGAATCCGCCCGAATATTTCAGCTGATCAAAAGTGCGGCTGTTATTGGCAAAAGGCTCATACCGGGGGCCCTTCCGGGCCGTATAATAAAGAGCATCCCCGGATTGTTTGGACAGTGCGGGGTTATTCAGCAGGGTCATAAGGGTGTCCAGTAGTGCCGTACCCTGTGTTTCCACTCCGATCATGCGATTCAGTGTTTCCATATCATCTTCCAGGTCGGAGATCAGTGAGTGAATAAACTGCTTCTCCCGGTCCTTCTCGATCTTATGTTCCAGCTGGTACTCCGCGAGGAAACCGCAGAATACAGCGAGGAAAAGCATCAGGAACTCCCAGAAATAGTGGGTCCATTTTTTTCGGGGTGTATGTGCGTGGGCGTGTACTTCCATAAAAAATTATTCTAGATGATATTCCTTTTTGATTAATGCAATTAATCTCGTGCCCCTGAGTAGTAAATCCCGGTCAAGCTCTTTTAGCCAAAGAAAGAATTTTCTCTGGTCCCACATATTGTTGTAAAATTCTTCCACATCCTTTTTGTCTTGTGTGAGCAATGGGATGTCCGGGGTATGATACCCACGGTTCAGGGTGTCCAGCCGCCGTACCTGGAAGAGTTTGTTTTTTTGAAATCCATAGGGCAATACCATATTATTCATCTGGCTTTGTGCCACGAAAACGGTTCTTACTTTTGCATCATAATCCACAATGCTGTCGGAAACGGCCCTTTTTCTCAACAATCGCATGCCGCCGCTATTCTTCAACTGTTGTATCGTACGGTCTGTATATATGAAATCGGGAAAATGACGGCTTAGCTCCAAAAAATAATGGGCCCTTGATGAATTTCTGAACACTACAGGACTTCCCAGTTCAATTAATAAGCTGTCTTTATAAGCGATTTTCTGATTCATGACAGAAACAATGAGCCGTAATTGCGTCGTGTCTTGTTTCAGGTCTTCAACCAGCGATTTAATATATTGTTTTTCCCTTTGATGTTCTATCATATGCTCCCGCTGGTTCTCGGCCAGGAAACCGCAGAATACAGCGAGGAAAAGCATCAGGAATTCCCAGAAATAGTGGGTCCATTTTTTTCTTGCGGTGTGGGCGTGGTGGTGGACTTCCATGAATCATTAGTTTAGTGGACGATTTGTCTCTCCGGGCGAATAAATAAATTTTACTATTTCAGATGGTACTCTTTTTTTATTAGCTCCGTCAGCTGTATGTTCATGTTTAGCAGTTCGCCCGATATATTCATCTGGGAACGATGAATTCGTTTGATGTACTGTGCTGCACCGATCAGTTCATTGATCCGGTCAGGATCGGATGAGAACAATGGCGGATTGCCGGCGGGCCGGGCGATTATATCTTTCCCGGATATTTCATTAAATACTGTAGCATTAAAGATTTTTGATGCTGCCTGCCGGTATTCTGCCCGTATCTGTACTTCGTCTCCCATTTCAAAGAGGGAATTTCTCATTTTCTGGTCATAAGCCATGATGCCGTTGGAAACATTTTTTTTCCTGATTAGCCGGAGATTACCCGAGCTTTTCAGTTGCTGGATGGTTCGGTCATTGGGAAAAATGTTCAGTGGGGGAGAAATGCTTCGGCCCAGGAAATGAATTTCACTCCCATATGCGCTCCTGTTTTCCAGATTTAGTAGTAAAATCAGAGAGTCTACCATGGGGATTCTTTTTTTTCTTTGTTCCACATTGTCCCTGAGCATCTGGGCATCCGATTTAAGGTCTTCTAACATAGACGCCATAAACTGTTTTTCCCGCTGATGCTCTATGGTGTGTTCTAACTGGTACTCTGCGAGAAACCCGCAGAACACGGCCAGGAAAAGCATCAGGAATTCCCAGAAATAGTGGGTCCATTTTTTTCTTGCGGTGTGGGCGTGGTGGTGTACCTCCATGGGGGGATTATTGATTATTCATTATTGGGTCGCTCATTCCGGAATAGCCGTTCATAGCTCCCTGCGGGTTAATTTATCTGTAATTAATAATGATTAATAAATAATCAATGCTCCACTGCTTTCATCACCCGTAGCAAATTTCCGCCGAGTATTTTCCGGATCTCCTTTTTCCCATACCCTCTTTTCACAAGCTCTTCAGTGATCTTTGGAAAATCTTCCACCCCGTTCAGTCCCTGCGGCAGCGAATTTACTCCATCGAAATCACTTCCCAGGCCCACATGGTCCACGCCCACCAGTTTGACGACATGATCGAGGTGGTCGATCAGCATGCTGAGCGGGGGGCGGAGATCTTTTACTTCATCCACGTATTTTTCAAAGAGAATTACCTGCGCAAAATAAGGTTCAGGATTGATCTTCAGCAGGGAATCCATTTCATTTTTATGTTTCCTGGTAAAGGCATCGCTCCGGGCTTCAAACTGAGGATCCACAAATCCACTGTAAAAATTCAGCTGGATCACACCCCCGTTCTTTGCAATAGCCCGGATCTGCTCGTCTTTCAGGTTGCGCGGGTGCGGGCAAAGCGCGTACACGCAGCTATGGGAAACCAGCACGGGTTTGCTGGTGATCTGAATAACATCCCAGAAGGTTTGTTCGCCGATATGGGAACAATCCACCATCATGCCCAGTTCATTCATCCGTTTAACGATGGTACGGCCAAAATCGGTGAGCCCTTTTTGTTTTAGCGCTTCCGGGTTTTGGGTCTCATCCGCCGCCGAACTGGCCCAGGAAGTGGAATTATTCCAGGTAAGGGTCATGTAACGCACACCACGTTTAAAGAGTGCATCCAGTTTCCCGAGGTCGTCTTCCATCATATGCCCACCTTCCACACCCAGGAGCACGGCCAGCTTATCTTCCCGGGCTGCTTTTCGTATGTCCGCCGCCGTGAATGCCTGCATCATGCGGTCGGGGTTGCGCCGGGTCCAGGCCAGCACGGTATCGATCTCCCGGTTGGCCCAGGCATAAGGATCTTTTTTTAACCCGTCGCACCAGATGGAGAAGAACTGCGCATCCACCCCGCCTTCCTTCATCCGCCCGAGATCGGAATGTGTTTTTCCCTTGAGCGACTGGTCAAAACTTACTTTTTCCTCGATGGCGGTGGTAGGCACATCGTTATGCGTATCAACCAAAATGGCCTGCCGGTGCCATTTCCCGGCTTTTTGTGCATGCGCAATGAGATTTAGGCTGAGCAATAATGCCAGGATCAGAGTACGGGTCATGGTTTATTTTATTTTTTCAAATTCATAGGGGGTGAACTCCACGAAATCGGCAACGGTAACGGTTACCGATTTTACCTTCCCGTTCGCTGTAGTAAATGGCCATACTTTTTTACCATACAGTGGATCGTTAAAGACGGCATAGAACCGGTTTCCACCCAGGGCACCCAGTTCGGCATAACGGCCTTTATGGTGTTCAAAGGTGGCGGTCAGCTGTCCTCCCTTTTCCTGGATAAACATCAGTCCATAAATGGGATGACGATACGTTCCCGCATAGGCAGCTAATGGCAGTTCGGTGGCCGGGTTGGCGGCGATCGTATCCTTTTTTAATTTGGTTTCCTTGGCCTGTCTTTCTTCGCCCGACCGGTACTGGGCAAACATCAGTTTGTCATAATTCCGGTACGGCAGTTTCAGGTAGGCGTCCCGGATCTCCCAGTTCAAACCCTGGAACAAACTGTTGGCATCGGTATTGGTCAGCACAATGATTCCCAGTTTTTCTTCAGGTACCAGGGTAACACTGGTGACAAATCCATTCACGCCACCCGTATGCGAAATGATCTTTCTCCCCTCATATTCTTCCAAAAACCAACCCAGTCCGTACAAGGCGAAATGCCCGCGGTTGAATGGCGGCCCGCCGTTACCCAGGATCGAATGCGGAAGCCAGGTTTGCATGAGCGCCGACCGGGGAATGATTTCCCTGTCACCCAATTTGCCGTTATTCAAAAGCATCATGACCCACTGCGCCAGGTCCTTCGCCGAAGAAGAGATACTGCCTGCCGGGGAGATATTATCAATGTTTCCGTAAGGGATCGTTTTTAATTCTCCCTCCGATACGGTATGCGCCGCCGCTTTGTTGGTGGCCGTCTTGATGTCTTTCGAAAGCGCCAGGCTTCGGTCCATACCCAGCGGACGGAAGATTCGCTCCGTAATAAAATCACCCCAGGTTTTTCCGCTGGCTGCGCGGATCACTTCCCCGGCCATGCCAAACGCGGCGTTGGTATATCCCCATTTACTGCGAAATCCATAGAGCGGTTTCACTTTTCCAAATCGTTCAAACACTTCCTGTGCGGAGAGATCGGAATCGAAATACATAAAATCACCCTGGAAGGTTTCAAATCCCAGCCGGTGGCAAAGCAGGTCGCGGAGATCGGCTTCCTTCGCCACCCAGGGGTCGTATTGTTTGAACCCGGGTACCCATTGCTGCACTTTATCATCCAGGGAAAGTGTTTTATCGGCATCCAGCAGGGCCACCGCAGTAGCCGTAAACGCCTTGGTATTACTACCGATCATGAACAGGGTGTTTTCGTCCACGTTCCCCGGAACACCTTTTTCCCTGACCCCATAACCCCTGAGCAGGACCGGTTTGCCACCCTTGACGATACAGACCGACACCCCCGGAATCTGCCATTCCTCCATGGCACGGGTTACATAGGTATCGAGACTGTCCCGGACAAATGGAGGAAGAGAATCGGTTTGTGCTTTTGTGGCATAGGCAACCAGCAGCATGCTGACGGCAAAAATTATTTTTCGCATACACAATGGTTTCATTTTTTAGCGGGGGACGGCACAGTTTTACCTGGATGAATACCGGCGGGTGTTAATTCGGGTAATTTACTCTACTTTTTCCAATTGGAAAAGCGGAAACAGCACATCACTGCGGGAGTTCTTCTTGCAATGGAGGGAGTCCATTCTGGTAACGGGCAAACGCATATTTGATCCACGACTGGAAATCATAGTCGTTCGCAAATCGTGTAAACGTATACGCAGGCCGGTATGTTTTCATAAACCGGTCGAGTGCATCACCCGTCAGCAGGGTGAGCCGGCGCACCAACGCTTTGCTGTACCGGTTGTCGATAAATTTCTCCTGTTCCTGCTCGAGCAGGCGTTTTTGAAAACTGGCGATACTCCGGTTTCTCCGGAACCGGAACATATTGATGATTTCATCCAGGTCTAGCCCCACACCCGCTCCGTATTGCGGAGTGACGGTTTTCAATTTGGGTTTCTGGAAGTTGAAGATCTTCGCATAATCCTCCCGGTTTTGCAGGGAATCCTGCCGGTAATTCCTGGGTCGGATTTTGACCTCCCTTAGTGTCGGAATGTTGATATGGAGGGAAATGTCGAATTGCAGGGTATTGTAAATGGTGGCAACCGGAAACTTCATCGTGGGTTTTCCCAGGTAGCTGAACCAGATCGAGTCCTGGGCCCCGACATAGATTTCGTAGTTTCCTTCGGCGTTGGTGGAAGTTCCTTTCCCGGAACTGCTCAGCACACTTACGGCTTCCAGCGGGTAATTGCGGGAACTGTCGTATACAGTTCCGCGGATGGGATACAGTTGTGCAACCGCCGGTGCGGCCAGGATCATACAAAACAAAGTTATTATCGTACCGCGTCGCATCAGCAAAGGGGCAAGTAACAAAAGAAAGTGCAAAAGGAAGTGTAAAATAGCGGATTAGCTCACATTATCATCAATACCCGGGTGCATTTATGGTTCACCTGGTTTTGCATGGATCAGTCTTTCCGGAGCAGATCCCCGATCACGGCGGGATAATGCTTGTGTTCCAGCTGGTGAATCCGTTCCGCCAGGCTTTCGGGGGTATCGGAATCAAGCACAGGACAGCGGGCCTGGAAAAGTATTCGTCCGTGGTCGTATAACTCATCTACCACGTGAATGCTGATCCCGCTTTCCTTTTCATGATTCGCAATAACCGCTTCGTGCACATGCCGGCCGTACATGCCTTTTCCGCCGAATTTTGGTAAAAGGGCGGGATGGATATTGATGATCCGGTCGGGGAATGCCCGGATCAGTGCCGGCGGCACTTTCCAAAGAAATCCCGCCAAAACGATCAGGTCAATCCCGGCTTCCCGGATCTCATCGACATACGCATTCCCCCGGAAAAATTGTTCCTTTTCGATCAGTAAAGCGGGGACACCCTCCCGTTTAGCAATATCAACTACACCGGCTCCGGGCTTGTTACAAACCACCAGGGCTACCCGGATATCGGGAGCATCCCGGAAATAGTCCATGATCTTTTGGGCGTTGGAACCCGCGCCTGAAGCAAAAACCGCGATTTTTTTCACCGGGCAAAGATAAGCGGGGAGAATGGAGTGGAAACCCGGCTTAGGCCGGGATAGTGCAAAAGAGAAAAAGGCCATTATTCCGCTGAGCTGCGGCCGCCAAGGCCCATGCGGCCCCCGATTTTTTTAATATACCGGCTGAAAAAGGAAAACTGACCAAAGGGAATACTGACCAGCAAAACAGCGATCGGCCAGAGAATCGTGATAATGATAATATAAAGGATGGCCCAGAGCCAGTCTTGAGAGATAGCGAGTACATTCATGATCTTTTTGCCCGCAAAACCCGTCAAACTGCCCCCGATGGCAAAAGTAGAGATGATCAGGATCAATTGAAACCCGCTAACTTTCCATTTTTTCTGAAGCCTTTCCAACATGGGCGCAAAAGTCAGGAAAAAACGTGCATTCCCCGCAGAATTAATAACAATCAGGCCATTTTTTTTCGGGCTTTACTGGCTTGTGACAATGCGTTTTTAAGGCATTTTCAAATGCTGTCAAAATCTGTTGAAACGCAAGCTGGTAGCGGGTCAAAAAAAAGTTAAACCACTTGTCCTTTTGATGTGTTCCTGACTTATTTTTGCGGCTGGTTAACGGATTTTATCCACAATTTTTTGAATCAACTCCTGCTATGATTCCTTGTAAACCAACCAGAAGACGTATATCATTTTTATTTTTCTTTTTTGCTGTTTCAGTACTGAGCGTCCGGGCCGCCGGCGATATACCGGCCGGTAAAACACTGTACAATTCAAAATGCGCAAGCTGTCATAATATCAATAAGGATATGACGGGCCCTGCGCTGAAGGACCTGGAAAGCAGGCATAAATGGTCCGATCACAATGAACTGCTCAAGTGGATCCAAAACCCGGGTGCTTATATGGCCAACGATGCTTATACCCAGGGACTTAAGGCCAAATACGGGTCACTGATGACAGGCTTTCCGGATCTTAAGCTGAAAGATGTTGAAGATATCGTTGCTTATATTAATGACGCTTCAAAACCACCCCCTCCCCCTCCTCCCGGGCAGGAAGCCGCGAGCGGTTCCGGACAAAATGCCCTGATATTCGGAATCATTTCCCTGATCCTCGCCATCATAGCCCTGATCCTGATGCAGGTGAACAGCAACCTGAAAAAAATGAGCGATGATGCTGAAGGGATCATGCGCCCGGATCCGGTACCATTTTATAAGAACAAGATTTATATCGCCATGCTGGCCCTTTTGTTTTTTGTCATGGGCGGTTATTATGTGACAAAGGGCGCCATCGGATTGGGACGCCAGAAAAACTACCAGCCGGTTCAACCGATCTATTATTCGCATAAAGTACACGCCGGACTCAACCAGATCAGCTGTCTGTATTGCCACGGATCGGCATGGGACAGCAAACACGCGGCAATCCCCTCGGTAAACGTATGTATGAACTGCCACAAGGCTATCAATACCTACGAAAAAGGACCCAAGCTTTACGATGAGAACGGAACAGAAATCAACGGAACGGCCGAAATAGAAAAATTATACAAGTACAGCGGGTTTGATCCCAAAAATCCCACCAAGTGGGATCCCGCCAATGCCAAATCAATTGAGTGGGTAAAGATTCATAACCTGCCCGACCACGTTTATTTCAATCACTCCCAGCATATCCGGGCCGGAAAGGTCCAGTGCCAGAGTTGTCATGGCGAGATCACCGCGATGGATGAAGTAAAACAAGTGGCCGACCTGAGCATGGGCTGGTGTATCAACTGTCACCGCCAGACCAAAGTGGACTTCAACTACGCTCCCGGGAAAGGCAACCAGTACTACAGCATCTATGAAAAGTTTCACAATGATATCAAGAACGGGAAGATGGATAGTGTGACGGTAGCGGATATTGGGGGCCTCGAGTGTCAGAAATGTCACTATTGATCAGCACTAACCGGACGGAAGACCGTTCTTATTTGAAGAAATCTGTATTGAATTTTTGAATTATAAAGTTGACAATCTGCACACCGCAAACTGCCAACTGCAAATCTGAACAAGTATATGGGCGAGAACAAATACTGGCAAAATTTCGCAGAAGTAAATGACCCGGAGAACCTTCACAAGCTTTCCAAGGATGAGTTCCAGGAGGAGTTGCCTTTTGAAGGATTTGATGACAAGGGCCTGATTGATGCGAAGGCTCCCCGGCGTGACTTTTTGAAATACCTGGGCTTCAGCACCGCGGCGGCTTCGATCGCTGCCAGCTGTAAGATCCCGGTGAAAAAAGCCATTCCTTACGCCAATAAACCCGAAAACCTGGTACCGGGTGTGGCGAAATATTATGCCACTACCTATGTGCAGGACGGAGATGTACTGCCGGTGATCGCCAAGGTTCGGGATGGACGCCCCATTAAGATCGAAGGAAACGAATTAAGCGCTTCAACAGGCGGGGGCACTTCTGCCCGGGCCCAGGCTTCGGTGCTGGATCTTTATGATATGTACAGGACCCGTTTCCCGGTTCATAAGGTAAAAGACAAATTTGAAGAAGTTCCCACTTTTGAGCAGTTTGATAAAATGGTCGGCGATGCCATCCAGGCAGCTGGCGGTTCGGTGGTTTTGCTGACTTCCACGCTTGTTTCCCCGACGACAAAAGAGATCATATCCAAATTCCCCAACCTGAAGCATGTACAATATGACGCGGTTTCATACAGCGGCATGTTGCTGGCCAATGAAGCCAGCGGGTTCGGACGGAAACTGCCGAACTATCGTTTTGATGCAGCTAAAGTGATTGTAGGTATCGGCGCTGATTTTCTCGGAACCTGGCTCAGCCCGGTTGAAAATGCAAAAGGCTACTCCAAGGGCCGCAAGATCGATGAGAAAAACCCGGTAATGAGTAAGCATTACCAGTTTGAAAGCCACCTGAGCATGACCGGTTCAAATGCCGATGAGCGTTTTACTCATCGTCCTTCGGAATCCGGTGCCGTGGCCGCCGCCCTGGCCGCTGCAGTAGGGGTGAGCGGGGTCACCGCGGATATCGCGGATGCCAAATTGAAATCCGCGATCGACAAAGTAGCAGCCGATCTGAAAGCACATAACGGGGAAGCCCTGGTAGTGTGCGGAAGCAATGACAAGAATATCCAGGTGATCGTAAACGCGATCAATAACGCCATCGGCGCCTATGGCAAGACGATCGACTGGGCCAACCCGGTCAATTACCGCCAGGGAATCGACAGCGAGATGAATGACCTGGTTTCCCAGATGGAAGCAGGCACCGTGGGCACACTCATGATCTATGGCGCCAACCCTTCTTATACCTATTTTGATGCAGCCCGTTTCAACGAGGCCCTGAAAAAAGTGAAAGTGACCGTTTCATTCAATGAAAAAATGGATGAAACAACCGAGCGTTGCGAATATGTGATCCCCAGTCATCACTACCTCGAAAGCTGGGGTGATGCGGAACCATGTACCGGCTGCACAAGCTTTATCCAGCCCACGATCTATCCCCTTTTCAAAACCCGGCCCTTCCAGACCTCGCTGATGCGTTGGAGCGGAGATAACCGGGATTATGAAACATTTTTCAAGGAATACTGGATCGGGAAACTGGGATCGGAGGAAGCATTCAATAAAACACTCCAGGACGGTATCCGCGAGGAAGCACCTCCCTCAATCAGTGCTGGATCCTATAGCGGAGGGGGTCTTGCCGAAGCCGCTGCCGCAGTCGCTGCCTATAAAAAAGGAAGCGGAACAGAAGTGGTCCTTTACCAGAAAGTATCCATCGGAACAGGTTCCCAGGCCGGCAACCCGTGGCTGCAGGAACTCCCGGACCCGGTTTCCAAAGCGACCTGGGACAACTATGCAATGATATCCATCAAGAAAGCCGAAGAACTCGGTATCAAGCTGGATATGGATTACGAATATTACCCTGAAAAGCCAGTGATCGAACTGACTGTCGGGAAAAATAAGGTGGAATTGCCCGTACTGGTATTCCCCGGTATCCAGGCTGATACGATCGCCGTGGCGGTCGGGTATGGCCGGAATGAGGCCCTTGGGATCACGGCTGCGGGTGTGGGGCAAAATGCATATCCTTTTACCACCTTCAACGGCACTACGGTCGACTCATTCGCCACAGGGGCTTCGGTAAACAACCTGCATAAGAAATATAAGATCGCGCAGACACAGAAACATAATTCATACGAAAACCGCAAGGAAGTGGTTCGTGAAACCACCCTGGCGTCCTTTATCAAGCACCCGAATGTGATTCCCGATGCGAGCCAGCATCTGCAGGACGCATTTTATAATAAATCTGGCGGGAATTTCCGGAGCAACGCCACTCTTTATCCGGATCCCAACCGTCGCCAGCACGAGATTCACTGGGGCATGAGCATCGACATGAACGCCTGCACCGGCTGTGCCGCCTGCGTGGTTTCCTGTCATGCCGAAAACAATGTACCGGTGGTAGGTAAGCGCGAAGTACTCCGTTACCACGATATGCATTGGTTGCGTATTGACCGTTATTTTGTATCAGACGCGAAGAACCCGGATGATCTCAAAGCCGTGGTTTTCCAGCCGATGATGTGCCAGCACTGTGACAACGCACCCTGCGAGAATGTGTGCCCCGTGGCAGCCACCAACCACAGCCAGGAAGGGATCAACCAAATGACTTACAACCGTTGTATCGGTACCCGGTATTGCGCGAATAACTGTCCGTATAAAGTACGTCGATTCAACTGGGCAGATTACACCGGCGCCGACAGCTTCCCGAATAACCGCGACCAGCAACTGGTGGGTAAACTGGACAGTGTTATTGAGCAAATGAACGATGACCTCACCCGGATGGTACTGAACCCCGATGTGACCGTTCGGTCAAGGGGGGTAATCGAGAAGTGCTCGTTCTGTGTGCAAAAGATCCAGACAGCCAAGCTCGATGCCAAGAAGGAAAACCGCATGTTGGGTGGCGACGATGTGAAAACCGCCTGCCAGACTGCCTGCCCCACCAACGCGATCGTGTTTGGAAACGCAGTGGATAAAGACAGTACCGTAGCCAAAGTGCGGTCCGAGAACAAGCAGCGTAGTTTCCATGTCCTTGAACAGCTGCACGTGTTGCCGAATGTGACCTACATGGCCAAAATCCGGAATACAAACGACGAAGACCCGCATTGGGGAGGTGAACATGCTGCGGAAGAACACAAAGAAGCGGGAAATGGTCAGGAAGGGCATATGCCGGCAGCTACTGAACCCGCGCCGCACTAGGAATTGGGATCAGGAGCGTTACGGCAAACTGAAAAATGTAAAAACAGGTACAGCCTGGTAGAATATATAAGAACAGCGTGAAATATTAAAAAAGCTCGAAGCCGCAGCTAACAGCTAAAAGCTAAACTAACTATGGCATTACTCAGATACGAATCACAGGTACGACCGCCGCTGGTAGATGGTAATAAAGATTACCACCAGGTAACCGAAGATATTTGCCGCCCGGTGGAAGCTAAACCCTCCCGGTTATGGTGGATTGGTTTTCTCATTTCGGCCACCCTGCTTGCCTTTGGTGTTCTATCCGTTACAATGGAGGTGATCTACGGTACCGGTCAGTGGAACCTGAACAAAACCGTTGGCTGGGGATGGGATATCACCAACTTCGTATGGTGGGTCGGTATCGGTCACGCCGGAACCCTGATCTCCGCGATCCTCCTCCTTTTCCGCCAGGGCTGGCGGACCGGGGTGAACCGCGCGGCGGAAGCGATGACCATCTTCGCGGTAATGTGCGCGGGCCAGTTCCCGATCTGGCACATGGGTCGTGTGTGGAACGCCTTCTTCGTACTGCCTTATCCCAATACCCGCGGACCGCTTTGGGTGAACTTCAACTCCCCCCTGCTATGGGACGTATTTGCGATCTCGACATACTTTACCGTCTCCCTGCTGTTCTGGTATTCGGGGTTGATACCCGACCTGGCCACCCTGCGTGACCGCGCCAAGAAAAAGTGGCGGAAAATGTTTTACGGGGTGGCGGCATTTGGCTGGACGGGCAGCACCAAGCACTGGCAGCGCCACGAAGCGCTCTCCCTGGTTCTCGCCGGTCTGAGCACCCCGCTGGTACTTTCGGTACATACAATCGTATCCTTTGACTTTGCCACTTCGGTTGTACCGGGCTGGCATACCACGATCTTCCCGCGCTACTTTGTGGCAGGTGCCATCTTCTCGGGTTTTGCCATGGTGCAAACCCTGCTGGTGGTGACCCGGAAAGTGTTGGGGCTGGAACAATATATCACGATCGAGCATATCGATGTCATGAATAAAGTGATCGTGCTGACCGGTTCCATTGTGGGAATCGCTTACCTGACCGAATTGTTTATGGCCTGGTATTCGGCCGTGGAATACGAGAATTTCGCCTTCTTTGAAAACCGGTTGAACCTGAACAGCCCCTATGGCTGGAGCTACTGGATCATGATGGGTTGTAACGTATTGTCGCCGCAGATCTTCTGGTTCCGCAAAATGAGAAGAAACCTGGTGGTCACCTTCTTTATGTCGATCCTGGTGAATATCGGGATGTGGTTTGAGCGATTTGTGATCATCGTAACCTCGGTATACCGGGATTACCTGCCCAGCGCCTGGAGTACCTACTATACCCCCACCATCTGGGAGGTCGGGTTTTACCTGGGTACATTCGGGTTGTTCTTCACCTGCTATTTCCTGTTCTCGAAGTTCTTCCCTGTAATCGCGATCGCGGAGATCAAGCATATCCTGAAGCGCAGCGGGGAAAACTACAAGGGGAGAATGGACGAAGTGGAGCATGAAAGCACGGAAGAATTTGTCACCAAGCACGGTCACGATCATGGAGCTTAATGGCAGCTCCGGGAACCGAACTGATAACTACTAACTAAGAACTGAAATAAAATGGCTGTAAAAAAATTTGTAACGGGTAATTTTTACGATGAAGCGATCCTGTTTCCTGCGGTGAAGAAAGTACGCCGGGCCGGATACAAGATCCACGACGTGTTTACCCCGTTCCCCATCCACGGACTGGACAAGGCTATGGGTTTGCGTGATACCAGCCTGCATACGGCCGGGTTCATTTACGGAATTACCGGAACGGCCACCGCAGTGGGTTTTATCACCTGGGCGCTGACTGTAGACTGGCGGCTGAATTTTGGCGGCAAACCGTTTTTTTCACTCCCGGCCTGGATTCCCATTACGTTTGAGCTGACGGTTCTATTTGCCGCGGTGGGAATGGTGCTCACCTTTTGCTACCTCTGCCAGCTGGCCCCGTTTGTAAAGAAAGATCACTTCAACCTCCGTTCCACTGACGACACGTTTGTGATGGCGCTTGAATGTACCGCCAAGACCAATGAAGAGGAGGCGATCAAATTTTTGCAGGAACTGGGAGCTGTTGAAGTGCAGATACAGCAAAAGGAAACCGGTTGGTGGATCGGTCGGTATGACAAGGACACCATGCGTTTTCAGAAGAGCGAATCAGCGGTAATTAATTAACTAATTCAGATAATCAGATCAGGATGAAAAAAACCGGGTTGATATTAAGTATGGCGGCCATGATGCTGGCGATCGGTTGCAATAAGGTTCGGCGGAGTCCGGGACGTGCGTACATGCCGGATATGGCCTACAGCAGGGCCTATGAAACCTATGCTTCCACCGAAGAACTACAAAATGCAGGGATCCAATACAACGCAATGCCCGTGGCCGGTACCATGGCCCGCGGCGATATGAGCTGGCAGTACCCTTACGCCAATGATTCGGCAGGATATGCCAATTCAAAAAATGTAGTGAATCCGCTTCCCAAGCTGGATGCGAAACAATATATGGAGGCAGCCCGGCTTTACCTGGTGAACTGCGGAATCTGCCACGGGGAAAAACTGGACGGAAACGGCCCCCTTTACAAAGGCGGCGAAGGACCCTTCCCGGCCAAACCCGCCCCCCTGGTGGGCGACCCCAAGTATACGGCCATGACTGAAGGCACTATGTACCATTCGATAACTTATGGGTTTAACACGATGGGAAGTTATGCTTCCCAGCTGACCCCGGCACAACGCTGGATGGTGATCCATTATATAAAAGAGAAACAGGCGGTTAGCGGAACAGCAACCCCGGCACCTGCTGCAGACAGCACGGCAACCGGCACCCCGAAATAATTTTTTTGAAGACATTATAAAAGAACACTGATGACACTTAGGGAAAATTTTACGGTACCAAAAAGATACAACATGGTTGCCATGGCGCTGATGGCCATCGGCATCCTGGCGATAGTTGGCCTGTATGTTACACACGGCGCCAGCGGTGATGAACACGAGCGGTCCCGGTTCTGGGCCTCCCTGCTCCAGAACGGCGTATTCTTCCTGCTGGTAGTGAATGCCGCCATGTTCTTTATTTGTGCCACCACCCTGGCCTGGGGGGGCTGGCAGCTTTCCTTTATCCGGGTGGCGGAAGCCGTTTCGGCCTGTGTACCTGTCATCGGTCTGATCACGGGCGCCATACTGATGGCCATCGTGTTCGGCGGCGATCACGCGATCTATCACTGGACCGATACCGAACATGTAAAACACGACACGATCCTGAACTTCAAGAAAGGATTTCTGAACAAAGGTTTTTTCGCGGCCGTGACGGTAATAACCATCTTCCTGTGGTCATTCCTGGGCTGGAAAATGCGGCAGCGTTCGCGCATGCTCGATAATAACCCGCTTCCTTCCATTGAAGCCGGGAAAAAATATACCTGGAACAATACCATCTGGGCGGCACTTTTCCTGGTGGTATTTGCACTTACCGTCATGTCATCCATTCCCTGGCTCTGGCTGATGAGTATTGATGCACACTGGTACAGCACCATGTACAGCTGGTATACGTTTGCCAGCACCTGGGTATCCGGCATCGCGCTGATCACTCTGTTCGTGGTATACCTGAAGAACAACAATTACCTGGAACTCACCAACCAGGAACACCTCCATGACCTGGGCAAGTTTATGTTTGCCTTTTCGGTATTCTGGACTTACCTGTGGTTCTCCCAGTTCATGCTGATCTGGTATGCCAACATTCCTGAAGAGACGACCTATTTTGCCCCGCGGGCACAGGGTATTTACAAGGGGGTGTTCTGGATGATGTTCATCATCAATTTCCTGGCCCCCCTGCTGATCCTGATGAGCAGGGATGCGAAACGGAATTATACAACCATTACGTTCATGTCGTTGTTGATCATATTCGGGCACTGGCTGGATTTCTTCCAGATGGTGCACCCCGGACCTTCCCCAGACCATGTGCCGATGCTGCTGTATGATTTCTGTATCGCGCTTGGGTTCGGAGGTCTGATCATGTACATGACCGGGCGGGCGTTGAGCAAGGCGCCGCTGATCCCGAAGAATCACCCGTTCCTGAAAGAAAGTGTGATTCACCATACCTGACAGACGGATATCAATGGTATGCAGTAATTGATTAACTGGAACTTAGATAAAGTAGATTATGGAAACATTTTTCATCGTTGCGATTTTAGTCCTCGGCTTTTTGATCACGTTTCAGATCGCCAAGGCCAGTGAGTACGTAGCTGTTCTGCGCGGGCTGGAGAAGGCCCGCAAACAATCCAACCGGGTCAACGCCTTCCTGCTGCTGGTATTCCTGATCGCCGGGCTTATCGGCGTATACTATTGTAACGAGCAACTGAAAGGCAGGATCCTGGGAGCCCCGGCCTCCGACCACGGTGTGCTGATCGACCGGATGCTTTATATCACCCTGGCGATTACATTCATCGTATTTATTATCACACAGGTCGCGCTTTTCTGGTTTTCTTTCAAGTACCAGGAATCCGATAAGCGCAAATCTTTTTACTACCCGCATAACAATAAACTGGAACTTATCTGGACCGTGATCCCTGCCATTACGCTGACCGTGCTGGTTGGATTCGGAATCTTTTACTGGTTTAAAATCACAGGGAACGCACCCAAGAACGCGATGGAGGTGGAAGTGGTCGGCAGCCAGTTCAAATGGGAATACCGTTATCCGGGTAAGGATGCGGTCTTTGGAAAAAAATACTACCGGAGTATCGATGAAGGAAAAGGAAACCCGCTGGGTCAACTGTGGGATGACCCGGCCAACCACGATGATATCTATGTGGCCGGTGACGCCCTTCACCTCGTCGTGAACAAGCCGGTAAAAATGATCATCAATGCCAAAGATGTGATCCATGATGTGGGACTGGCCCATTTCAGGATGAAGATGGACGCCGTACCTGGGACCCCCACCACGATGTGGTTCACACCGACCAAAACCTCCAAGCAGATGATCGAGGAAACAGGCAACCCGGATTTCGTGTTTGAAATATCCTGCGACCAGATGTGCGGAAAAGGACATACGGGTATGCGGGGAACGATCATCGTGGAAACCCAGGAAGAGTTTGATGCCTGGATCGCTGGGAAAAAGCCCCAGTACCTGGCAGCACACCCGGATATGGACCCGGCAATGAAAAAGGATACGACTGCGCCCAAACCGGTGGCTGCGCTGGTAAACGGAAACTGAGAACACCGTTCCCGCGGGAACTTGAAAATAAAAATTCAGAATCTCCCGTCCGGTAATTCCGGCGGAGAAAAAAAAGGATAAGACCATGAGTGAAGCAATGCATGTTCACCCCGATGTGATGACCTCGCATAACGTACACGATGATGCCCACCACGGACATCACCACGAGACGTTTATCTCGAAGTACATCTTCAGTATGGATCACAAAACGATCGGCAAGCAGTTCCTGATCACCGGGATTATCTGGGCCATCATCGGAGGATTGTTTTCCGTGCTTTTCCGTTTGCAACTGGGTTATCCGGACCAGACATTCCCGATCCTGGAAACCTTTTTTGGTAAGTGGGCAAAAGGCGGACAGATCCAGCCGGAGTTTTATTATGCGCTCGTGACCATGCACGGTACGGTACTGGTGTTCTTTGTTCTCACGGCCGGGTTGAGCGGTACGTTTGCAAATATCCTCATCCCGCTTCAGATTGGTGCCCGTGATATGGCTTCTCCCTTCCTGAACATGCTGTCATATTGGTTTTTCTTCCTGGCCAGCGTGGTGATGATTTCCTCCTTGTTTATTTCAACCGGCCCAGCAGCAGGAGGGTGGACGATCTATCCGCCACTCAGTGCACTCGGGCAGGCCTCGGAGGGATCTAAACTCGGGATGGATCTCTGGCTTGTGAGCATGGCCCTTTTCATTGTTTCTTCGCTGCTTGGCGGTCTGAACTATATTTCCACGATCCTCAACATGCGGACCAAGGGCATGAGCATGACCCGTATGCCGCTCACCATCTGGGCGATGTTTTTCACCGCTGTACTCGGGGTTCTCTCTTTCCCGGTTCTGTTGTCCGGTGCGATCCTGCTGCTCTTCGACCGCAACCTCGGTACCAGTTTCTTCCTGAGTGATATCGTAATCAATGGCGAGATCCTGCCGAATGAAGGAGGAAGCGCCATCCTGTTCCAGCACCTGTTCTGGTTCCTCGGGCACCCCGAAGTTTATATCATCCTGCTCCCCGCGATGGGGATGGTGTCGGAAGTTCTTTCCGTCAACAGCCGCAAACCCATTTTCGGGTATATGGCCATGCTCGGTTCGCTGTTTGCGATTTGTATCCTGGCTTTCCTTGTATGGGCACACCATATGTTTGTAACTGGTTTGAATCCCTTCCTGGGATCAATATTCGTATTGCTGACCCTGCTGATTGCGGTCCCGTCAGCTATCAAGGTATTCAACTGGCTGACCACCCTTTGGAGAGGAAATATCCGGTTTACACCGGCTACCTTGTTTGCGATCGGGTTTGTGAGCCTGTTTATTTCGGGTGGACTAACGGGAATTTTCCTCGGTAACTCCACCATTGATATCCACCTGCATGACACAATGTTTGTGGTGGCCCACTTCCACATTGTAATGGGTGTGGCATCCATGTTCGGGATGTTTGCAGGGGTATACCACTGGTTCCCCAAGATGTTTGGCCGCTACCTGAACAATACACTCGGGTATGTCCATTTCTGGGTTACCATGGTGGGCGCATACCTGATCTTCTGGCCCATGCACTACCAGGGTCTCGCCGGGATGCCCCGCCGGTACCTCGATAAGAGCAGCTGGGTTTCCTTTGGGCAGTTCAAGGACCTGGACAAGATGATCACGGTTGTTTCGATCATCGTGTTCGCGGTTCAGCTGATGTTTGTTTTCAATTTCTTCTATTCGATATTCAAAGGCCGTAAAGTAACCAGCCGGAATCCCTGGGGAGCCAATACCCTGGAGTGGACCACGCCGATCCGTCCGGGTCATGGCAACTGGGAAGGGGAAATCCCCGAGGTTCACCGCTGGCCTTATGACTATGGCAAGGACGGCAGGGAATTCATCCCGCAGACCGAGCCCATCGGGGAAAACGAAAGCAAGCACTAGGAGAAATTGTATAAACGGGTTATACCCAGGAAGGGTATTCCCGCTGAGGCGTAAGTGAAGTTTAAAGAACAGTGTTCTTATAATATTGCGAGGGCGACATGAAGAAGATTAAAGATTATTTGTTGTTGATCAAGCCCTCGTTGAGTATCATGGTGGTCTTTAGCAGTGTGATGAGTTTCGCACTGACCAAGGGATCCGAGAATTATGTGAGTTTCTGGAAAATGATACTCTTGCTCTTTGCAGGCGGGATGCTGGTAACAGGCAGTGCCAATGCCATCAACCAGGTGGTGGAAAAAGAAACAGATGCCCGGATGAAAAGGACCGCGAAGCGGCCCGTTGCCGCCGGCCGGATGAGCATGTCGGAAGGCTGGATCTTTGCAGTGATCACGGGTGCCGCGGGTGTATTTATCCTGGGCTATTTTTTCAACTGGTTGACTGCGGGACTGGCGGCGTTCAGTTTGTTTCTTTACGCGTTTATTTATACGCCCCTGAAGAAAGTGAACTCGATTGCCGTGCTGGCCGGCGCGATTCCGGGGGCCTTGCCCTGTCTGATCGGATGGACAGCCGGGGAAAATGCACTTTCACTCGGAGGATGGATCCTGTTCGCCTTCCAGTTTTTCTGGCAGTTTCCCCATTTCTGGGCGATTGCCTGGGTGGCGCACCGGGACTATTCATCGGTCGGCTTCAAACTGCTGCCGGCTGAAGAAGGGCCAACCCGGTTCACGGCGTTACAGACAATCCTGTATTCGCTGTTACTGGTGCCCGTTACCCTGGCGCCTTATTACACGGGGATGTGCAGTTATACCGGAACGATGGGAATGATCAGCCTGGGTGTTGTGGTACTGGCAAACGGATTTATGATCGCCCGCTGCGTGACTTTGTATAAAAAAATGGATGTGGGCTCGGCCCGCCAGGTGATGTTTGGAAGCTATATGTACCTGCCGGTGGTGATGCTGGCCTGGTTATTAAGCAAAATGTAATAAAAGGAGAGATGGTAATTGTGAGCAATCAACAGAAAAAAAGGATGCACCCGCATAAGTTCACCCTCTGGGTGGCGATCGGGAGTATTGTGATGATGTTTGCGGGACTGACCAGCGCGTATATTGTCAAGAGTAACCAGACAGGCTGGGAGGGAGTGAAAGTCCCTTCGGTTTTCTGGGTTTCAACCGCGACGATGCTGCTGAGCAGCCTGACGATTCAGCTGGCGCTTCGTTCTTTCAAGCAACGGGGGATGCAGGCATTCCGGATGCTGATCGGGATCACGCTGCTTCTGGGAGGGGCCTTTATTTTCCTGCAGGTAACGGGTTTTCAGCAGCTCTGGCAGCAGCAGGTTACCTTCCGGGGAAGCGGGGCCGGTCAGTTTCTGTATGTGATTTTCGGACTGCATGCACTGCATGTGGCAGGCGGGGTGATTGCTTTGCTGGTGATGTTTATCCGGGCCTTTACCGGCCGGACCAAGAACTACAGCGCCGTGCCGGTGGAAGTGGCAGCCACATACTGGCATTTTGTAGACCTGCTGTGGATTTACCTGATGGTTTTTTTCCTGTTTATCGGGTAAACACGGGGGGATGATAAACCAACCGGATTTGTTACCGGTATTTGAACTTGATTTTTTGGATCCTGGAATTTAATAAAGTTATGTCAACAACAACAGTACATCAGACCAAATGGTGGAGCGGAGGGAAAAGCCCCTTTAACCTGGAATACGGCAAGTTGATGATGTGGTACTTCCTCATGAGTGATGCCTTCACCTTTGGCGCTTTCCTGATATCGTATGGATCGATCCGGTTCAGCCAGAATTTCTGGCCCGACCCCAACGTGGTCTTTAATGCATTCCCCGGAGCCGGTCATGCCAACCTTCCCCTGGCATTTGTGAGCGTGATGACTTTTATCCTGATCATCAGTTCGGTGACCATGGTACTGGCGGTGCATGCCGGGCATAACGGAGACAAGAAAGGAGTAATCAAGTGGCTGGCCTGGACCATTGTAGGCGGTCTGGCGTTCCTGGGCTGTCAGGCCTGGGAGTGGCATCACCTGATAACCGGGGAACATGCGGTTTTTGCCGATGGTCAGATCGAAATCATCGGACAGACAACTGGCGGAAATCCCTGGGGCCAGCTGGTAGAGCCGGCAATGGCGCAAAAAGCCCTCCTTGCAAGTTCCCAGGAAACCCTGGTACATATGGTACAGACTTACCCGGTGGCCGGGGTGGATGTTTCCAATACGGAGGCACTTGTTAAAATGTCTCCCTCGCAACTGGCCGGGATGGTGGATGTGGCACACGCGCATATCCGGGAAAAAGGCCCGATCGCTTTTGGCGGGTATTTCTTTGGTATCACAGGTTATCACGGGTTCCACGTATTTTCAGGGGTGGTGATCAATATCGTCATGCTGCTGATGACCCAGAAGGGCGTATTTGAAAGACGAGGACATTACCTGATGATCGAAAAAGCCGGTCTGTACTGGCACTTTGTGGACCTGGTATGGGTATTCGTGTTCCTGTGCTTCTACCTGATCTAGGAAAACTGGTTTTTGAAAATTGAATTTTGGAATTTGTAATTTATTTGAATTATGCAACATCCGGCTTTTGAAGAAGTAACCGTGCATCATCATACCGATGACGCCACATTCAAGAAGAGAATCAGGAAGACCACGATATTGTTATCGGTGATCACCGTGATTGAACTGGGTATCGGTCTTTTGATCTACACCATCCATAAGGGCCCCGATCCCAGCGAATTGCTGGTGCTCATGTTCAAAGGACTGGTGTGTATCCTGACCCTCGCAAAAGCCTTTTATATCGTATCTGTTTTCATGCACCTGGGCGATGAGATCCGGAACATGATCATGACCATCGTAGTTCCCCTGATGCTGTTTATCTGGTTTATCATTGCATTTATCGCGGACGGCAATTCCTACAAGAACCTGCGGAACACCTATGACCCCCATTTCAAGGAGTCGACCATGCCAAGAAAACACCATCACGAGGCGCCTGCTGAAGCGCCGGCCGGGAAACCCGGGAAAGAATAACGGGGTCAAAATAATTTAATAAATCAAACCATTAAGCCGGCTGCCTGTTAGGTAAGGGTTTAATGGTTTTTTGCTAAAAGACATCAGATATCCGGGCTTCCGCCCCTATTCGCAAAAAGAAGAGCTAATTTTGAAATTGTGAACTCCCGCTCATTATACGCGATCATGCTGGCGCTTCTCCTGCCGCTGGGAGCTTATTTTATCGTCCGGCAGAAAAGTGAAAAGGCAATCCATATGCCCCCGCATTACCATGCCGATACGGTGCAGCAAGTGGTCAAAAAAGGGAAGAAGGAATATGATACGGTCTGGCACCGGGTCGGTGATTTCACCCTTACAAACCAGGAAGGCAAAACCATCACCTGGGACAGCCTCAGGGGGAAGATTGTAATCGCCGACCTGTTCTTTACCCGCTGCCCGACTATCTGCCCGGGGATGACCCGCAACATGAAACGACTCGCTGAGTCCATTCACAACGGCCAACGGGTGGGCGACCGGACAAACCGGCTTGTACATTTTCTCTCCTTCAGCATTGACCCGGAACGGGATTCGGTGGAGCGGCTGAAATACTGGGCCGACCGGTTCCAGATAAACCCGGAACAATGGTGGCTGTTGACAGGAGACAAGAGAATGATTTACGACCTGGCCCTGCAGGAAATGAAAATAGGGGTGGAAGACGGGGAAGGAATCGATACCAATTTCATCCATAGCGATAAGTTTATCCTGATCGACAGCAACCGACATGTGCGCGGGTATTACAGCGGGCTTGATTCCGCCTCGCTGGCCAGGCTTTCCGCCGACCTCGTGCTGCTGACGATGGAAAAAGATCCCAACCGAAAAAGTTTCTTTGCCGGTAAACTGCAGACGATTGCCGTGGTTTTCCTGCTGACTATTTTCGGGGTCGGGTTCTTTTTCTTCCTGTTACGAAAAAAGAAATGACACATGCTGCAACCAGTCTGGAAAAAAAATGATCCCCGGGCCCGGACCCTGATCTATGTTTTCTCAATCGTTCTCTTTGCCGCCATCGTACTCCTGGGCCGGGTTAAAATTGCCGTAAACCTGGGATTTGACGTGCATGTATTTGCCCGGATGAACGCGATCATTAATTCCCTGGTATCCGTATTCCTGCTGGCGGCCCTGGTAGCTGTTAAAAGACGGAAGTACATCTGGCACCGGAATATTATGATCGGGGCACTGTGTTTGTCCGTTTTATTCCTGCTGTGTTATGTGTGTCACCACCTTTTTGCCGGTGAAACTAGATTTGGCGACCTGGACCACAACGGGCTATTGTCGGAGGCCGAAAAAACAGCCGCCGGAAGCGGCCGGGTAATTTACTATATCATTCTCGGCACCCATATTCCTTTGGCGGGGATAATCCTCCCATTTATCCTGTTTTCCGCATACCGTGCTCTAACGGGAGAATTTGAAAAGCATAAAAAACTGGCCCGAATCACCTGGCCAATCTGGTTTTATGTAGCTGTTACGGGGGTGCTGGTATACTGGATGATCAGTCCGTATTATTGAGGTGTATCCGGATCATTGAAACCCTGGGTCCCCCTTCCGGATCACAGTCACCGTTCCGGTAACGACACCCGTTTTTTTTGTAATTATACTGGAGCAGCAGTTTAAAAGACCCATACTATTTTGGGCTCTTTATATGAGACGGGCAGGGAGACAATGGCGGACCGGGATCAGTTGATAACCCAGACCTCGTTCCCTCTCAGCAGTTTATCGAGATCTGCCGGCTTTTTGGATTTGGCCTGTTCGATCTGTTGGGTCAGCATTTCCTCATAACAGGGGCGGTCCGTTTGGTAGAAGACCCCAAATGGCCTGGGAAGATGCCCTTCCGAAGAGGGGTTATCGAAAATGCGGGTCAGGATCTGGGCCTTGTAAATATCAGCATCGTCATGGATCCACAGATCATCCTTGCTATGACCACTGTTCAGGTCAACCACTATCGGCTTAAACCCATCCAGCTTGATTCCCTTATCACCGGCGGCTCCGAAAACCAGGGGTTTGCCCTGTTCGAGAAACAGGGTCTCTTCCGCTTTTGACGATTTCTCGGTAAAAATTTCAAATGCGCCGTCATTGAAAATATTGCAGTTCTGGTAGATCTCAAGGAATGATGCCCCTTTGTGCTGGTTGGCACGGAGAAGCATGGCCTGGAGATGCTTGGGATCCCGGTCCATGGTCCGTGCTACAAAAGTAGCATCCGCTCCCAGGGCCAGGGCAAGGGGGTTGAATGGATGGTCAATGCTTCCCATCGGGGTGCTCTTGGTGATCTTATGCTCCTCCGATGTGGGAGAATATTGCCCCTTGGTCAGCCCGTAAATCTGGTTATTGAAAAGGAGGATGTTTACGTCAAAATTCCGGCGCAGGATGTGGATGGTATGGTTTCCACCGATGCTCAGGGCATCCCCGTCTCCGGTTACGATCCAGACACTCAGTTCCGGGCGTGAGGCCTTTAACCCGGAAGCCACCGCCGTAGCCCGGCCGTGGATCGAGTGCATCCCGTAGGTATTCATATAATAAGGGAAACGGCTGCTGCAGCCGATCCCGGAAATGATCGCGATATTTTCACGGGGAATTCCCAGCGTGGGCATGACTTTCTGGACCTGGGCGAGGATGGAATAATCCCCGCACCCGGGGCACCAGCGTACTTCCTGGTCGGTCGAAAAATCCTTGGCGGTCAGGGCAGGGGCGGTAGTAACTTCACTCATAACATTAACAATTCGGACAAATTTACTAGAAATAAGAATGTCGAACAATGATTTCAGAATTTCGAAGTAGGGAGTGTTTTACCCCTGAATTGGGCGGTTTTCAGACTGGATACAAAGACGGAAAAAAGCTCATTATTTTCCCAGAATACAGGGTCAATAGCTTCATTTGGGGTCCATTTTTTCAATTTAATTAGTTGCAGACATACATAGGTTTCACGTAGATCCCTGAGACATATTTTCATTTTATGAATGAAGTCATTCCTGCTTTCCGCGGCCTGAGCTTCCCCATAATTCAGGACCGGAGAAGTAGAGGAACGAATCAACTGGCAGGCGACATAGTTCCCTGCATATGACTTTGGTAATGACTCGGCGAGATCTATAGCTACACTTGAAAAACGGATCAGCCGTTCCTGTAGATCAAATATTTTTTTATGCGTTTTTCGGGGAACTCATTTCTGGCTTCTTCATTCATATTATTAACAAGCATGAATGTCGATACAAACCTGAAAGAGTTAAAGTGGAAAAAAACATAAGGGTCCGTTTTTTTGCAAATCTCAGTTCCTTCATCATTCTACATTCCTTGTTCAACTGTTCTTCTGTTCATTTTCCTTTAATTCCTCCCAGTACTCCGCTGCACGTCTTGTATGCGGTACCACAATAGTGCCACCGACAATATTGGCCACGGCGAATACTTCATAAACCTGTTCGGTGGTCAGCCCCAGTGCATGGCTTTTGCCCAGGTGATATTTGATGCAGTCGTCACAACGCAATACCATGCTTGCCACCAGGCCCAGCATCTCCTTTGTTTTTTCATCCAGGGCTCCCGCGGCATAGGTGTTTGTATCGAGATTCCATAGCCGTTTCATCACGAGGTTGTTCTTGGAGAGAATCACCTCGTTCATTCGGGTGCGGTAGTCATTGAATTCCTGTACAAGATTGCCCATAGTCAATATTTTTTTTACTCAAATGTAGAAAAGCCTGCCATTTATCCCATATGAAGTCCCGAAACACATCCTATATCGTATATTCAGGCATTAAAATTCTGCATATGTACCGTCTCATATGGATCCTGTTTTTTGTATTCCTGGCGGGAACCGGCCATACCCAAAACGGCACAGAACCGGTCAGGGTCACAGACCTTCTCCGGATCCGGTCGGTCGGAGATCTCAGCCTGAGCAAGGACGGCAGCCAGGCCTTGTTTACGGTTACTGAGATAGTACCCGAAGCGGACAGTAAAACCGAATATAAATACCTGAGCCAGGTATGGACCCTCGGAACGGATGGTCAATCGGTGCCCCGGAAGCTTACGGGCAAGGATGGGGCCTCACAACCGGTTTTCAGTCCGGACGGAAAAAAAATTGCTTTCATCCGCTCGGTAGACGGGAAGGAACAGATCTTTTTATTGTCCCTGGAAGGCGGAGAGGCTATTCAGATTACTCGGGGTAAGTACGGTGCCGGCAATCCGCGCTGGAGCCCCGACGGAACCCGGTTACTTTTTTCAGCTGCTGTACCATTCCGGGACTTGATTAAAGATGGGAAACTTAATCCTGGTAATGCGGTCCCCGTATGGCCCATGGAAAAACCCGGTTTTGATAACAGCAGTTTGCTAAACGAATCTTCGGCCATACCCGATCCGGACGGTAACATGTCACAGGTTTGGGCCTACCTGGACCAAAATACAAAAGACAGAAAGGCAAAAGTGATCACAAAACTTAATTTTCTGGACGAATCGGATGCCAACCCGGATATGAGCTTTACTCATTTTTTTATCACGGAAGCCCGCCCGGAATCGGTGCCCGTTGCCATCACCCGCGGATTTTTTCGCTTTAGTTCGGCCGAGTTCCTGCCGGATGGGAAACAGCTTATCCTGACCGGGAATATCGATTCAAGCAGGCATCCCGACCGGGTCCTGGAAGGACAGGTTTTTCTTGTCAATGCCGACGGCAGCGGTTTGCAAAAGATCCTTGGTAAACCAGGAAAAACCTTTTCCAATCCCCGGGTTTCCCCATCCGGAAAATGGCTGACTTTTCTGGAAGCTAACACAATGGTTGTGGAAGTGCCCGCCCTGGTCATCATGCCACTGCATGGAAACGCTAATGAAAAAACTGTGATACCCTTCGACAGGGCCGGGGGGAATCTGGAATGGTCGGCCGATGAAAAGTATGTTTATTTCACTGCGTCCAGTAATGGAGGCCAACCCCTGTACCGGGCTGTCAAGGATACCCGGAAAGTGGAGCAACTCACCGACTACGAGAGCGGGGTAAAGGACTTTGCCCTGGCCAAAGGGAAGCTCGTGATGGTAAAAACAGATATCAACAGCCCTTTTGAATTATACCTGGCGGATGCCGAAGCGAAAGGTCAGCAAAGCATCAGCACCTTCAACACGGAATGGATAAAAACCCGGTGGATCAGCAAACCCGAGAAACACAGCTTTATAAATGAAAAGGGGATGATGGTGGAATACTGGGTGATGAAACCCATCGGATTTCAACCCGGGAAGAAATACCCCCTTTTACTTGAAATACATGGCGGACCGGCAGTCATGTGGGGGCCGGGGGAAACCACGATGTGGCACGAGTACCAGTATTTCTGCAGCAAAGGGTACGGGGTGGTCTACTGCAACCCCCGCGGAAGCAGCGGTTACGGGCAGGATTTTTTGAGGGACAATATCAATGACTGGGGGTCCGGGCCTTCGAAGGATGTTCTCACAGCCATGGATAAAACCATTGCCGAAGGATGGGCTGATACTTCCAGGTTGCTGGTGACCGGAGGTTCTTATGCCGGCTATCTTGTGGCCTGGATCATCGCACATGATCAGCGATTTGCCGCGGCCTGCTCCCAGCGCGGCGTTTATGACCTGGCTACTTTTTTCGGGGAAGGGAATGCCTGGCGATTGGTGCCATTATACTTTGGCGGCTATCCCTGGGAACCGGCCGTAAAGGCAACACTGGATCGGGAATCCCCGATTAATTATGTAGACCGGATCCGCACTCCGTATATTATTTTCCATGCGGAGAATGACCGCAGAACCGGGGTTTCGCAAAGTGAAATGCTGTACAAAAGCCTGAAAGTACTGGGCCGCCCGGTTGAGTATGTCAGGCACCCGGCAGCTAACCATGAAATCACCCGGAGCGGGAATAACCGCCAGCGTATCGACCAGATGCTGAGAACCTGGGAATTTTTTGAGCGATGGAAGTGAACAGGTCCGGGTACCGTAGGAAGAGGAAAGATAATGGAGTGTTTGAAGTTCGCAAGCAAATGCATCTAACGCTAAACTTCAAACGTCAAACAAGAAACAATAAATATTAATGAGGCATTACAAATCCGGAAAGATCATTACCGCACTTGCAGTTTTTGTGATCCTGGGGGTAGCGGCTGTACATGCGCCGTATAACGGGGAAAGAAATTTAAAAGTTCTGCCGAACGATATAAGTGATGAAAAGCTGGATAGTATCATGCAAACCTATAACAAAGCCCTGGGGGTCAAATGTGAATTCTGTCATGTGCCGGTGAAAGGGTTTGCCGACAGCCTCGATTACCGTTCCGATGCAGAACCCATGAAAGAAAATGCACGGGACATGATGCGCATGGTGATTGAGATCAACAAGAATAATTTTTGGTACAACAAGGACGACCGGCCCGAATACCTCAAAACGGTAACCTGCAAAACCTGTCACAGGGGAGAACCATTTCCCCCGGAGAATTGATTCTCAGAAACGATCTCTCACAGGCAAACTGAAATCCGTAATAAACAGTTCCGGCCTGGCAACCTACGGCTCGCAACTCATGGCTTAACCCTCAAAACTCAATTATCTTCTTTCCTGCAGGCCCGAAGCCACTCCTTAATTCCTTTTACTATTTGTTTTGCCACATCCCGGTGGAACTGCGGGTCGAGGATCCTTTTCTCATCTTCCCGGTTGCTGAGAAAGGCTACTTCCACGAGGCCATTCGGATAATCGGTCGGCCCGTTTAATGCAAAATTGAAACTTCCCACATTCCCGAAGTCCACCAATCCCAGTTCGGTCATTTTTTCCTGGATAAATTTGGTAAGCGGACGAAATCCCGGGTGTTTATAATAAGTGCTTACTCCCCTGATGCTGTCGTTGGCTGAAGAGTTCAGGTGAATGCTGAGCATAAATTCCGGGTCCTCCTTTTTCAGCATCTCGATCCGCTCAGGCATACTGAGTGTTGTGTCTTTTTCACGGGTCATAAACACGGTAGCGCCCGCGAGTTTCAGGTTTTTTTCAAGTTCCCGGGCGATCAGCAGGGTATAGTCTTTTTCCCGGATTTTACTGCTGACTCCCGTTGCACCTGCATTGGAACCCCCGTGACCTGCATCGATTGCGATCTTGAAGCATTCCAGGTCCAGCTCAGGGGGTTGTCGTTTTACTTTAATGACCAGCTTTTTCCCGATGTAATAAATGCTGTATCCCCAGTGCTGGGCGTGGGTAAGCTCGATTGTAACGCGATATACGTCGTCTTCCGCCTGTTCATGGTAAACATTTTTAATCTCCTGTAATGAGCGACGCTGCGTGATCCAGTTGGTATTGCTGGTAGCGCCGTAAATGTCCACCACGATCCGAGAAGGATAAAGTAGCTGTAAGCTTTTGTATGGAAGTTTTTCATCCAGGGTAATGGCCACCGAGTCATACCGGTCATTGCCCGCGACGATCCAGCTTGAAGCCAGGTAGTAGGGTTGCAATCTGCTGACACTGTCCCGGGTGAAGTTGGATTTCGGAAGATAAGCGGAATGATTGGCCGATAACCGGACCTTGTAATTGACGATGGTGCTGTCCAAAACCTGTACCAGCACTCCGGTATCCAGGAATGTCATCTTGGCTCCCCCCAGCCTGTCGGTCCCCTGCCCATATTCAAGGTAGGGTAATATCCCGGTGGTTTTTCCGGTCATCCCCGGCAAAGGTGTTTGGGCCGAGACAGAAAAATAACCCCATAGAAGGATACATGACAGGAATCGTAACATCACAGCAAGTTAGGATAAAATTTTACCGCCTCGCAGCTCGTATTATTACGAAGGGGTCGCTTAGTTTTACTGAATTTTTTTATAAACCATTATTGGCAAGCACTATATGTTTTAGACCCCCGTTATAAACCCGGGAGCAGTGCTTTGCGGGAATGTTTTCCAAATCCATATCCTTGAAAAAACCAATCGAACATGACCTGGAATTCCGTAATGGGTATCATTTCCTCAGCGGCCCTTTTTTGCCCGATATTATTTATCATTCTCCTCCGGCTTTATTCTTATAGTACGTTTCCGGCTCTCCTGATTTATTATTCCTGCAGCCTGATCTATAACCTGATGACGGAGGGATATATCGGAGTTTCTCCGGGCCTGGTCCAATACTGGGGGCTTGTCAACAACCTGCTGGATACCCCCCTGATCCTTTTATTCCTGGCTCATTTCAGCACTTCACCTGCCATTTCACGCAGGCTCAGAATATTACTCATCACATTTCTTCTTTTTGAGATCGGGGTGGTGGCCGGGTATGGGCTAAACCGGACCGCAATCACCATCATCCTGGGTCCGGGGATCCTGGTTATTTTCGGACTCTGTGTCTATTTTTTCATCCGGCAGGCCAAACTTGCGATCATCAATCAAAAGGCCACCGGCAAAGCACTGATTTCCGCATCGTTGCTCTTTGCCTATGGCTGTTTCGGGATGATCTACCTGATGTATTATATAATGGAAACCCCATTTGTGGAAGATACTTTCCTGGTTTATTTCTGGGTGGTAACCTTTTCTTCATTGCTTTTATCCGCCGGGCTGGTGGTCGAGCAAAAAAGGATCCGCAAGCTGAATGAACTGAAAACGACCCGCCGGGAACTTTTCAGCATATATGCAAATGAAAAAAAGGCTGTTCCCGTACGGAAAACAGCCATGCTGGATTTTGACAGGGAGCAGTGGAATTAGAAACAGTATTTTCCTTCCGCGATCAGTTTATCTGCAATTCTTCTCCGGGCATCCCGGCAATTGAACGGATCGGCTTTTGTAAACCGTTTCAGTCCCATCAGGATCATCCGCTGTTCATCGCCTGAAGAGAAGGAATTAATCGCATCTTTACCGGCCTTGTTTACCGCGTCGGCCGCATCATATAATACAGTCCGCATGATGTCGAGCTGGAGCCCGCAGGCGGCTTCGCCCCTTTCTTCCACCAGTTTCATCACCCGCAGTAACAGGCTTTCGGCATTATAGGTTTGGATCGCCATATCGGCAAGGTTCATCAGGATCTCCTGTTCCCCTTCGATCTTCATCATCAGCTTTTGAACGGCGGCGCCCGAAGACATCAGGATCGCCTTTTTAAGATTGGCAACCAGTTTTTTCTCAGCCTGGAAAGGGGTTTCGTCATCAGACCCGAATTCAGGGATACTCATCAGTTCTTTCTGCACAGCCATCGCCGGACCCATCAGGTCCAGTCTTCCGCCCATGGCTCGCTTCAGGGTCATGTCCAGGGTAAGCAACCGGTTGATCTCATTGGTGCCTTCATAAATACGATTGATCCGGCTGTCACGGTATGCACGGGAAGCATTGTATTCAGCGCTGAACCCGTTTCCCCCGTGGATCTGTACACCTTCATCCACCACATAATCAAGAACCTCACTTCCGTCCACTTTCAGCATCGCACATTCAATGGCATATTCTTCTGCAGCGCCCAGGAGCGATTCGTTGAACGGTTTGCCGGATCCAAGCAGCTCGTGTTCCTTGTCACCGATCCATTGGGCTGTCCGGTAAAGCGCGCTTTCGGCGGTGTATACCCGGATCGCCATCTGTGCCAGTTTGTATTTAATGGCGCCAAAGTTGGCGATCGGTTGTTTAAACTGTTCTCTTGTTTTTGCGTACTCGATGGAATTTGTAATGGATCGCTTGGAACCGCCAAGGGCGGCTGCGGCGAGTTTCAGACGGCCGATGTTCAGGATGTTGAAGGCGATCTTGTGTCCTTTCCCGATTTCTCCCAGCAGGTTTTCCACGGGTACCTTGCAGTCCTGGAAATACAACTGAACGGTGGAGGATCCTTTGATCCCCATCTTGTGCTCTTCAGGTCCCTGGGTAAAACCTTCGGTTCCACGCTCCACGATAAAACCCGTGAATTTATCTCCGTCCACTTTGGCGAAAACGGTATACACATCCGCGAAACCTCCGTTGGTGATCCAGCACTTCTGACCATTCAGGATATAATATTTTCCGTCGTCACTGAGTTTGGCCGTGGTTTTGGCGCTGAGGGCGTCGGACCCGCTGTTGGGTTCCGTCAGCCCGTAAGCCCCTGCCCATTCCCCGCTGATGAGTTTGGGGATGTATTTCTGTTTTTGCTCCGGGGTGCCGAAGTACAGGATGGGGAGAGTTCCGATCCCGGTATGCGCCGCGATTGCAACGGAAAAAGAATGCCCGGCTCCCAGGTACTCGTTTACGATTGTGGAGGTTACAAAGTCTTTACCCAGTCCGCCGTATTCCTCGGGAAAAGAGACGGCCAGCAATCCCTGTTCACCCGCTTTGGTCAGCAGGCTTTTCATAAGACCCGGTTCCAGGTTATCGATCCGGTCGAGGTTGGGATATACTTCCGCATCCAGGAACTGGTTGCACATGTCCCGTACCATGATTTGTTCTTCCTGGAAATCCTCCGGGATAAAAATATCTGCGGGAGATGATTCCCTGATCAGCCATTCTCCGCCTTTCAGGATTGTTTTTGCTGCAGCTTCAGTATTCATGATGTAGGGTTTAAAAGTTCGAGAAGTTTAAGAGGTTAAATGGGTTGATATATGAAAATTTTTTGTGCCGGTTTATTTCAGGTTGTCATAAACAATCTGCAGTACTTCCTTACAAACGTCAACCTTGTCCGGGGGGACGGTTTCCAACGCTTCATTCAGTGTGGCTTCGGCCAGTGCCATGGAATCTTCCTGCAGTTTTTGTGCCTGTTTGGTCAGGTAGATCAGGTTGATCCGGCGGTCGTGTTCCGAAGCAACCCGTTTTACCAGGTTTAGTTTTTCAAGATTGTCGACCAGGCGGGTGATACTGGGCTTGTCGCGAAATGTGGCGTTGCACAATTCCTGCTGGCTGATCCCTTCCTGTTTCCAGAGATGGTACAGCACACTCCATTGTTCGATCGTCAGGTTTAGCCCTGCCGCGTTGAACTTTTTCTGCAATCGCCGGGCAATCGCCGTCGAGGCTTTGCCCGTAATAAAGCTGTAAAGCTCTCCTTTCTTAAATTGGTTGTTTGGCATATAGTTGTTTGTGCAACTAATCAAAATTAATCTTATTTTTGGTTCAGCCAACTTTATAACCAGAATATTTTATCTTATTCGGGTATGCAGGATCATTTTTTCACATATAAGGATTCGCTCATCCGGTATACCCGGATGGGGGAGGGACCGGAGATCCTGCTTTGTTTTCATGGGTATGGGGAGACCGCCGATTCCTTTTTATTCCTTTCTGAATATGTTGGGAATCAGTTTACTGTTTATGCCATCGACCTGCCTTTTCACGGCAAGAGCCAATGGAAAGAAGGGCTGCTTTTTGAAGAGAAGGACCTGGTGGCTATCACAGCGGGTATCTTAGGAACGGATGGGAACAAAAAGGAACCCCGGTTTACATTGCTTGGATTTAGCCTGGGCGGAAGGGTATCGCTTTGTCTTTACCAGTACCGGCCGGAATGGGTATACAAATTAGTACTGCTTGCTCCGGACGGACTCAAGGTTAATTTCTGGTACGGGCTGGCAACACGGACTTATCTCGGGAATCGCTTTTTCCGGTTTACGATGAAGCACCCGTATTGGTTTTACAGATTTTTAAAACTGATGAACCGCCTGGGCCTCGTGAACGCCAGCATCTTCAAATTTGTCAACTACTATATCGGTAACAGCGAAGTCAGGGAACTCCTGTATGCGCGCTGGACTTCCCTGCGAAAACTCCGGCCCGACAAAAGAAATATTCGGAACCAGGTCCGAAAACACAACACTCCCGTAGACCTGGTGTACGGGCTTCACGACCGCATCATCCTGTCTTCAGTAGGAGTACGATTCCGAAAGGGTATCGAAGAGCAGTGCCGGCTTACAGTTATAGAGGCCGGCCACCAGGTGCTTCATGAAAAACATGCAGCTGAAATAATGCAGGCTCTCCGGGGTTAGGATTTCCGGTAGATTTGCGAATATGGTCCTGCTGATCATTACTGGAATTTTGTTTGCCGGGTATTCGATACTGGTATGCTATTACTGGTGGAGTTGGACGCATATCCCCGAATTCACCCCCTCTCAGGATCCCGCAAACATCCGGGTGAGCGTTGTCATTCCTGCCCGCAATGAAGAGCACCGGATCGGGAATCTCCTGCAGGCCCTTTCGGAGCAGGATTACCCGGCCGGATTGTATGAGGTTATTGTCGTTGATGATCATTCCGAAGACCGCACGGCGGAGATCGCTGCACGTTATCCCGGGGTTCGGGTGATTTCCCTAAAAACAGAAGCCATTAACTCCTACAAAAAGAAAGCCCTCGAAACGGGTATTGCGGCCGCCACGGGCTTATGGATCGTCGCAACCGATGCAGATTGTGTACCCGCCGAAAGCTGGTTGAAAACCCTGGCAGCCTGCGCGAAGGAGAAAAATGCATTATTTATTGCTGCGCCGGTTTACATGTCGCATGATCATTCCGTGCTCCAGGTTTTTCAGTCCATGGATTTTATGATCCTCCAGGCTATTACAGGGGCCGTTGTGCAAAATAATCAGCTGACCATGTGCAACGGCGCCAATATCGCATACCGGAAAGATGTATTTGAAGAAGTCGGCGGTTTCAAGGGGATTGATGACATTGCTTCGGGTGATGACATGCTGCTGATGTACAAAATCTGGAACCGGTATCCGGACCAGGTGGTATACCTGCGTTCGCAGCAGTCGGTGGTTACCACCAATGCCGAGCCCACCTGGATTGCTTTTTTCAGGCAGCGGATCCGCTGGGCCAGCAAGGCAGCGAGGTACACCGACAAACGATTTTTCCCGGTACTGCTTGGTGTATATCTGTTCAACTTTTCCCTGTTTTCACTGGTGCCCGCAGGTATATGGAATCCCGATTACTGGAAATGGTTCGGAATTTTCTGGATAGCGAAAACCATTGTTGAATTACCCTTATTCTTATCGGCCGCCCGTTTTTTCCGGGCCATGCCGGCAACCCCCTGGTTCTTTTTCCTGCAGCCACTGCATATCTTGTATATAACGGTCTCGGGCTTGTTCGGACAATTTGGAAAATACGAGTGGAAAGGACGACAGGTAAAATAACCCGCCTGGCCTTCTTCTGCCGGGGGTTTGTTTTCAATACAGATATATTTGTAACACAGCATTTGATCCGCAATGGGCAACGAAACATCTTTCAGCCGGGCAGCCTGGAAACGGCTGAAGAAGAACAAAGGGGCGCTTTTTGGCATCGGGGTCATCACCATTGCAGTATTTGCCGCGGTCTTCGCCTATTTCATAGCTCCGGATCCCTCTCCCTTTGCCAACCGAATCATCCTTGAGATCGGGGGTCAAAAACCGGGATACACGGGGCAATTTCTCCTTTTGAAGAAGGAAAAGAATGTCATGCCCACAGGCTGGGGAAAACGGCTGGTTTCAGGACAGGAAGATGCGTATTACCATATTCCGGTTTTGGGTCATGAACAAAAGGGTGACAGCATCATCGTTCAGAAATACATCGATGAAGGGTTATCCGAACGGGTTGCTTACCCGGTTTCCCAAACCGCCCCAACCCCCATTGTAAGTCGACGGTTCCCGCTGGGGACAGATAAATACGGACGTGATATTTTCAGCAGGATCATTGTGGGTACCCGGGTCAGCCTGAGTGTCGGGCTGATCACGCTGTTCATTTCCCTGAGTATCGGGCTGGTACTGGGCTCACTGGCGGGATATTACCGGGGCAAAACCGATCATATCATCATGTGGTTTATCAATGTGATCTGGAGCATCCCCACCCTGCTTCTTGTTTTTGCCATTACCCTGGCGCTGGGCAAAGGATTCTGGCAGGTATTCATCGCCGTGGGGCTGACCATGTGGGTGAATGTGGCACGTCTGGTCCGCGGACAGGTATTGGCTGCAAGGGAACTCGAATATATTGAAGCCACCCGCGCCCTCGGGTATTCGGGATTTCGTACGATCGTCAAACATATCTGGCCCAATATCATGGGACCGGTTATGGTGATCGCCGCATCCAACTTCGCTTCCGCGATCGTGATTGAAGCGGGACTGAGTTTTCTCGGTGTGGGTGTCCAGCCTCCCCAGCCCAGCTGGGGGCTGATGATCAAGGAAAATTACAATTTCATCATTACCCAGAATCCCATGCTGGCCCTGGCGCCGGGATTTGCGATCATGCTGCTGGTACTGGCATTTAACCTGCTGGGAAACGGGTTACGCGATGCGCTCAATGTCCGGGGCAGGATCTGATTTTTCTTTTCGTGTATTCATATCCGTTATAACCAAAACAGACAGGCAAAGAAAAAACAGGCTTCCGATCTTATCCGTCTCCACCAGGTCGCTCAGGAAATTCAGCACAAGCAGCATGGAAACCACAACCCCGGTTGCAAGTGATACACTTCGGTAAAAAAGATCCCGGGTCCGGTGGTACAGAACCTGTGCGTAATACAGCATCATGCCTGCGAGCACAATAAGGATCATTAACCCCGGCAGCCCCTGCTCAATGGTGGTCAGCAGGTAGTAATTGTGAACCGTGGAGTGGTCGGGGTTATCACTCACCCAGGTTTTGTATGCCGGGACTGCGTAACCTTTGTAATGCTCATAAAACGTATTGGGTCCGTACCCGGTGAGCCAGTTGTCCCGGATCATTCTTACTCCCGCGATCCATCGGTAAAAACGTTCGGCCGTGGATACATCTTTCAGGGTATAGGTCGCGATCAGGTGTTCATTGAAGTTTTCATGAAAGATCGTGGTGCGGTAATCAGGCGCGTACCGCAGGTACCGGTCTCCGGCCCTGAGCCAGAAAAAAATCGAAACCGCAAAAAGGATGGCGAGGGCAAAAAAAGCCAGAAGCCTTTTTTTCCGGATCAGCCAGGCGGCAAGCAGGCCGGTCAGCAAAGCCAGCCAGGCGCCGCGCGCGTAGGAAAATAATAAGGCGGTCAGCAGGGCCACAAGAAGAACCACCAGCAGCAAACGGGTTTCTTTACGCGGGGTATGAAAAAGAGATGCTACAAAAACCGGGATCAGGCATACCAGCATGGCCGAGTAATTCACATGGTTTCTGAAAAACGGGTATACGGATTTGTTGACCGTGGCAAAACTGAAACCGGTTTGCGCATGCCGCAACAGGATAATAAGGGTAACCCCGGCCATGGCAATGGCCAGCCATTTCACTGCTGTCAGCAGGGTTTTCTTTTCCCTGAAAAGGATCAGCGGGGCCATCACAAAAGCACCGGCATACCAGCTTTTTGCCAGCCAGAATTTCAGTGAAACAGCCGGCTGGCTGGAGCAGAATACAGTCAGCACAGTCCAGCCAAGTGAAACCAGCAGGGTGATGATAAGGGGGTGTTTGAGGGTTCGCCCGGGGAGGATACCGGGAGAATGTATCCAGGCCGCCAGGAAGAGATAAGATACCAGGAGCATGAGAATTTCATCGGGGATATCGGTTCCCAGACTTGGGGTAAATTGGTATTCAAAGGAAAATGGCAGGGAGAACATCAGGAAATAAAATACCAGGGTTTTCCATTGCCAGCCGGCATAAAAAAACAGGATGGCAAAAGGAATCCCGAGAAGCACCCATAATCCGGTGTACACGGCCGTGACTGCCGTGCTGATAAACAAAGCGGTAAACAGGCCAAACCCCCGGTTCAAGGTTCGGGTATCAATGGTCAAGAGAAGTTTTTTTTCGATCCAGCACGAGAGCCACCAGCAGGGCAAATAAAAAACTCAGCAGGGCAGTTGCCGCGATTACCTGGATGCGCTTTGGCCGGTCGGGGTAAACAGATGCTTTTGCTTTTTCCGTGATGATCAGCGCGGGCGGCCGCGTATCCAGCATCAGTTCATACTCCCCGATATAACGCTCATACAGGACAAGTTGCTCCCTGATCATTGAATGGTCCGAACTGTCTGCCTGTTTCATCAGCTCCGCTTTTCTTTTCAGAAGCCCTGCAAGGATCACTTCATTTCCGTTGTTCTGAAGCCGGGTGTGAATGGCCTGCAACTGGTCTGTGATGGCATTGGCCAGCTGGGGAGCCAGGTTCTTATCCGTATCCCAGACTTTTACTTTCAGTTCGCCATATTCGCTTTTCATAACCCGGGAATTCTTTTTCAGAAGCAGTGCGGATTTGACACGGGCGGCTTCTCCTTTTTCTTTGGTTTTGTAATGATCGGCGAGGTTAAAATGATCCGAAACGGCCTGGTATACGGTATCAAGACGGGCCGTTCCGGTAACCAGGTCCAGGTCGTCCGGGGTGCCCAGGGAGGAATACAGCGCCTGGATATTTTCGTTGAAAATTTTTGATTTGTCAGAGGTAAAAGCGCTGGCAGGCACGGCGGTACTGACGGATAGGTATTGGGGGGGTTGGATAAAGACCAGCACACCGACGGCAACGGTAGCCAGCAGTACGCTGAAGAAGACCTGTTTCCACCATCTTTTGAGAAGTTCCGTTAAGTCCGGCATGTTGTTTTTTTTATGTCAGGTTCCCGGTTCCGGGGTTGCCGACGTCCATTTTTTTAT
>JBMSNP010000022.1:0-43764 GCA_049421765.1 Chitinophagaceae bacterium | reverse complement strand
TCAACCATTCTATGTTTGATTTTTGTGGACTAAAAAAAACAATACTACATTATTATCTTCCGCCTATCCGAGACGTGCTTACATTCCAGACATTCACCAATAAACTTCAGAGAGAAATTGGATATAATTTCAAAAATCTATTCAAAAAACCAATTAAGTTTAAAGGCGAATATTTACTATACGACAACAACCTAATTGACAGCTTGACAAGGCATTCCGCGCTGACAAGAAGTAACGCCCCGAAATTTGTTTATTCACATTTTCTAATGCCTCATCCACCTTTTGCTTTTAATGAAGATGGAAATCCATTTTATGACATAAAAAGAGTTCGAAGCTTTGCAGAAGCACAAACCGAATATGTACAATACTTAAAGTATACGAATAAAAAAATTATTTCATTGATAGACTATATCATAAAATTCTCAAATCCGAAACCGATAATTATGTTAATCTCAGATCATGGATATAGAGAAATTCCGAGTGAGTTTGAAAGTACATATTCTTTTATGAATTTGTCTTCAATTTATTTACCGGATGGGGATTATTTAAATTTTTATTCGAGCATGTCTAATGTTAACCTATTCCGAACATTGTTGAATGTAAAATTTGGTCAAAAAATACCATTATTAATAGATTCACTTTCGTTTATAAAATAAATCTAATTTTTAACCGAAACACCTTTTTATTATAATAACTTATTTTACCAAATTATTCCGGAATCGGTGGCTTTCATATTTTATTATCTTCCTTGCTATAACAGGAAGAGCTTATCACTTACTTTTTTACCTTGACAGTTTTTTCGATACCAGTTTCCAGGTCATCGCCACACAACAATTGGTGAGCGGGCATGGGATCAGCACGGCCGTCTCACTGGCGGCGGATCTGTCAAATACGATTTATACACCCCTGGTCAACTGGCCTCCCGGCTATTCCGTTATACTTACCCCATTTTATATCCTCGCCGGACAGGATTACCTGGTTGCCTGTTTTATCCTGGAACTGCTTTCTTCGATCGCCATCATTTTTCTTTCCCGGCGGATACTTTTATTAATGGAAGTTTCCCTGTCAGTAGTCAACCTGTTTACCTTGTTCCACGGGTTCTTCATCTATTATTTTATTTTCACCGGCTCCACAGACAGTTTATCGATCGCCTTTTTCCTGGGTGCGACAGCGCTTTTGACAAAGTCGCTGAAAGAAGATAAAAAATGGTACGCAATGTCCATCCTCGGCGGGTTCCTTCTTTTTCTTTCAGCAAGCCTGAAATATTTGTATTTCCCGGTAGTGTTTACCGTCCCATTATACCTTTTTCTTTATAGCATCCAAAGGAACAACCTTGCCGCCAGGAAAGCGGCGTGCATCCTGTTTGCCATAACGGCGACAGGGATCGCCGGGCTTTACCTCTACCAGAAAAGCATCAGCGGTACAGGCGCTTATATCAGTGCCACCGGTCGCGGGTTCTTCCCCGAGCACCTGCTCCGGGCCCATCCCCAACTCCCAGCTGCCTTCCTGACTTCCAACACAATTGGAATGATCGCCGGTGAAGCAAAGCCTGCAGTAATGACAGCACTTCGGCTCTTGCATCTGATGCTGTTCGCAGGCCTTTCAGTGGCTGCGATCCTGTTTTTGATCCGGGGAGGTTTGAGAAAGTCGGGCTTATTCATCAATTTCCTGCTCCTTTCCTTTGGGCTGATCGCATCGATCACACTGGTACTTTCGGGATTGTCGCTTGTGGTGGATAAGGAACTGATCCCTCCCGATCGCTGGTGGACCTATGTGGAGGACGCCAGGTATTACGGGCTGGCCGATATCATGATACATATTTGTGTTTTTGCCGGATTTTTTTATTTCCGAAAAGCGGCCCAACGTTTTTGGAAGATGCTTTTCATCCTGTTGCCTTTCCTGGTATTGCCGGAAGCGATCCGGGGGTTTTCTTTTACACTGAAACGTGTGTTCCGCTACGGAAAAGAAAAATACTACTGGCAGCAGGAACGGGAATTCCAGCGATTTGGTTCGTCTGTGATAAAGCCGATTCAGGATTCGCTGGGTGTCAAAAAACTGGTTGTTACAGGATCATTGTATTATGCCAATTACCGCACCAGCCTGTATCACAACGCCCCGGTACTGGAAAACCCGGTAATCCTCAACGACTCCACCTCCCTGCACACCTCAAAACCCGTGCTTCTGCTGATAATGCTCAGCGAAAAATCCCTGCCTGCCTTTCAGTCTTTTATCAACCATCCTTCCACCCGGCTTGCCGGAACCTATAATCGGTTCTACTTTTACACCCGTTATGTTACCCCAGGTTGATCCCACCAGCGTGTTTGTCGTGATACCCGCTTTCAACGAAGAGCCGGTGATCAGGACCGTTCTGCTAGAACTGGTACCCTTGCACTACAGCCTGGTCATCGTGGACGACGGATCAGATACGGAACTAAAAAAACATTTGCAGGAATACCCGGTATCCGTTTTACGGCATAGCGTAAACCTTGGCCAGGGGGCCGCATTGCAAACCGGTATCGAATACGCCCTTTCGAGACAGGCAAAATTTATAGTTACCTATGATGCCGACGGGCAACACCTTGCATCCGATATCGAAAGAATGCTGGAGCCTCTGCTTCTCGGTGAAACCGACATCACCCTGGGTTCGCGTTTTATGTCAGAAACCAACCGGGTACCTGCCGGAAGAAAATGGCTCCTGCATGCCGGCCGATATTTTAATTATTTTTTTACTGGACTGATGCTTACAGATGCACACAACGGGCTTCGCGCCATGACTGCTGGCGCAGCTTCAAAGATCCGTTTGCGGCAAAGCGGGATGGCACATGCCACTGAGATTCTTTCCGAAATCAAAAAACATAAACTCCGGTACAGGGAAATACCCGTAACCATCCGTTATACCGATTACTCGAAGCAGAAAGGGCAAAAGGTCTGGAGCAGTTTCAGAATATTTTTTGATATACTTTTAAATAAAATTTTCAGATGAACGGGATACAGATTTTACTGATCAGCGGCATGGCGGTCATCCTTGTATATTATATCGCCCGGTTCAGGAATGCCCTGATCGACCTCATTGCCTTGTTTCTTTTCGCCGGGCTTGGGGTTTTCTTTATCCTCTTCCCGGATTATACCAATACCATCGCACACCGCCTGGGAGTGGGCCGGGGTGCCGACCTGCTTTTTTACATCTGCATTCTTTTTTTCCTATTTGTCATACTCAAGTTATTTGCCCGGATACGCAGGCTGGAAGATAAACTCACCAACCTGGTGCGACAACAGGCCAGGGACCAGGCCCCCAAAAAATCATGAGATCCGCATTTTCTAAATATCCTTTTTTCCTGATGCGCTTACCTGGAAGGAACCCGCGATAAAAAGGGATCGTCCCAAATTCATTTATACGCACCTGATGATGCCGCATCACCCGCTGTATTTTGACAGCGCGGGGCATGCATACCCGTTATCCCGCCTGGCGGACGGTCATTATTACGACAAGCCCATGCGAATCGGGTATCTTCATTACAGCAACCGTAAAATTCTTGAACTTTGTGACCGCATCCGGTCCGCCTCCGCCAATCCACCCGTAATATTATTACTGGGGGATCATGGGATCCGGGAATTCCGGGAACCGGTAGACCCGGGTTATTCTTTCCTGACCCTGCAGGCCATCCTGCTCCCTGGCCGGGAATATCCAGGGTATTACAACGGAATGTCCCATGTGAATTTCATACGCAACTTCCTGAACCGGCAAATGGGGCAACAACTGAAGCCCCTCCCCGATTCAACCATACTCATCCGGGAATAATCCGGTCCGCAGGACTTACCTTTACAGGCCATGCAGGATTCGGATAAAATACTGGTACTCGCTCCCCACACCGATGACGGGGAACTCGGCGCCGGGGCAACCATAGCCAAATATCTAGCGGAAGGCCGGGTGGTACATTATGCCGCTTTTTCACTTTGCAGGAAGTCTTTACCTGACGGGTTGCCTGGGGATACCCTCGAAAAGGAATGCCGGGAGGCCACTCATATCCTGGGAATACCATCCGATCAGCTCCATTTTTTTGATTTTCATGTGCGGGAATTCGATATACAACGGCAAGCGATTCTCGAGGATCTGGTAAAACTGAACAAGACCCTGAATCCTGAACTGATTTTCATTCCATCGGCATCCGACAAACACCAGGACCACCAGGTCATACATACCGAAGCGCTCCGGGCCTTCAAACAGGCTACGGTACTCGGATATGAACTTCCCTGGAATCATGAAAGCTTCCGCTCCACTTATTTTATCAAATTATCCGCCGGGGAAATTGAAAAAAAGATCGCGGCGATCAATGCCTATAAGTCTCAGGCTCACCGGAACTATATGCAGGAAGATTTTATTCGTTCCCTGGCCAGGGTACGGGGTGTACAGTGCGGCGCCGAATATGCCGAGGCCTTTGAAGTGTACAAGATGATCGATTAACGGCCTCCTTTTCGAAGTCCGAAGCATGTATCCCGCATATTCCTCTTAAAAATCACCAACCGATGCGCTCCCCAAACTTACCCAAACCAAAATACCTGTTCAGCATCATATTCAACCCAAATTGGTTATAGCCGGTGTTTCCCTGGTAATGCGAACGCGCATACCGAACTTCCAATTTGCCGAGTTTCACGCCCGCGCCTAGGGAAAGTCCGTTGAGTCCGTTCCCTTCTCGGCCGATATTCAATTCTCGACGACGGAGAAAATTATACCCCGCATCGATTTCCACGCGGTCGCCCACATAGATCGTGGCGCCCAGCACCAGGTGATCGATCAGTTTGCCCAGGGTAAAATTGCCCTTCTCTGAATTCGGGTACCCGTTCTCGTTATTAAATTCGGGGTCGTCGTACCGGATATTAAAACGCTGCATACGCTGGGCTGTCAGAGAAAACCCGAACGGAGCATTCTCCAGCCTTTTGCTGATCCCCGCCTGCAGGTCAAACGGGAGATCCTCCGTCCCGGTCTCCGGATATTTTCGAAGCTGTGTGCCCATATTGCGAACCAAGAAGGAAGCCGAAAACAAACCTGCCGTGTCACGGAACAAAACCCCCACATCCATCGCCAGCCCGTTTGACCGGTATGGGCCGTATTGGGAACTGATAAACTTCAACGATGCCCCGTAATTCCATTTTTGCAGGTAACTCCGGGAAGCCGAGACCTGCATCACCCAGTCGGTGGGACGGAATTCACCATACACGATCCCGGCAGCGTCGGTTTGTGTGGTGGACCCGTAATTGAAATAGTTCAATCCCCAGAGGAAATTTGTCTTAAGCTTTTCATTCCGGAAGGCCAGAGAGAGATGATAAACTCCGGACCCTGCGTAAAAATCATTAAATACCGCATTCATCCCGGTATGCATGCTGGCGGTAAGCAGGGCCGGGTTATAAAAAGCCATGCCCACATCTTCCGTCAGGCAAGACGTATTAACTCCGCCCAGTGCTGTGAGTTTCGGAGTGTTTGGCAAACGAAGGAAACTGAACACCGCATTGCCGCCCAGGGTTTGGGAACCGGCCTGCAGAAACCCGGTGCAGCACAATATGGAAATGAAACGGCGCAAGACGGTACGAAAATACAGGTTTGGGAAAAGAAACTCCGCCCGTTTGGGGCGGAGCAAAATACAGTTTGTGCATAAATTGATTTCCTAATCAACCAATGCCAGGTCTAGCACCTGGTTCATCGTCTTCACAAAATGAAACCTGATACCCTTGATAAATCCGGATTCGATCTCCTGAACGTCTTTTTCATTCTGCCAGCACAGGATGATCTCTTTTAATCCGGCCCTTTTGGCGGCCAGTACTTTTTCCTTGATTCCGCCCACCGGCAACACTTGTCCCCGCAAGGTGATCTCGCCGGTCATCGCCAGGAAGGGCTTGACCCGTTTTCCCGTAAGGGCAGATGCGATGGCGGTCATCATGGTCACCCCGGCACTGGGGCCATCCTTCGGAACCGCGCCTTCCGGTACATGGATATGAATGTTCTTTTTCTCAAACAGTTTGCTGTCGAGATTTAATTTCCTGGCATTTGACTGCAGATAGGTAAGCGCGGTACTGGCGCTTTCCTTCATCACGTTGCCTAGGTTACCGGTCAGTTTCAGCTCACCTTTTCCATCACTGAGGCTGGTTTCTATAAAGAGGATATCCCCGCCCACATAGGTCCAGGCAAGGCCCACGGCCACACCCGGCATGTTCACGGTCTTATAAATATCGTTGCTGTACCGGGGTTTACCCAGGATCTTTTCGATATCAGGCGCAGTAAGGGTGCTTTTCAGTTTGCCCTTCAATGCGAGTTGCTTGGCCTGGTAGCGCATGATGGAAGCCAGCTGCCTGTCAAGCTCACGCACCCCGCTTTCGCGGGTATAATCCTGTATGATCTTCTCAAGTACCCGGTCCTGAACCCGGAAAGGGCTGTTCTTTAAACCATGCAGCTCTTTCTGCCGCGGAAGAAGATGCCGCTTCGCGATCTCGATCTTTTCTTCCACCGCATAACCGCTGAGATCAATGACCTCCAGCCGGTCGCGCAGCGCCGGTTGAATATTCTGAACATTATTGGCCGTGGCGATGAAGAGAACCTTGCTCAGATCATACTCCATCTCCAGGTAATTATCATAAAAACTGTTGTTCTGTTCGGGATCCAGCACTTCGAGAAGCGCCGAAGACGGGTCGCCCCTGAAATCATTTCCCACTTTGTCGATCTCGTCAAGTATCATGACCGGATTGGAGGACCTGACCTTGCGGATTGATTGCAGGATCCGCCCTGGCATCGCCCCGATATAAGTCTTCCGGTGTCCGCGGATCTCGCTTTCATCGTGCAGACCACCCAGGCTCAGTCGCACATATTTCCGGCCGATCGCTGAAGCGATGCTCCTTCCGAGTGAGGTCTTCCCGATCCCGGGAGGGCCTACAAAACAAAGGATCGGACTTTTCATATCGCCTTTGAGTTTCAACACAGCGAGATATTCGAGGATCCGCTCTTTGATCCGTTGCATCCCGTAATGGTCGGTATCCAGGGTTTTCTTTGCCTTTTTCAGGTCATAGTGATCTTCCGTATATTCCTCCCAGGGGAGGTCCAACATCAAGTCGAGGTGATTATAAACGACCGAATAATCAGGTGTGCTGGGATGCATGCGTTCCAGCTTTTCAATCCCCTTCTTGAACATTTCCCTGGCCGTATCGGGCCATTTCTTGGCCTCGGCCTTTTTCTGCATCTCCTTTACCTCCTGTGCGTTGCTGTCGCCTCCCAGCTCCTCCTTGATGCTTTTCAGCTGTTGTTGCAGGAAATATTCGCGTTGCTGCTTGTCGATCTCGGTCTTCGTCTTGGTGGTAACCTTGTTTTTCAGCTCGGCGAACTGGAGCTCTTTCTGAAGAAGCTGCATCAGCAGGTCGGCCCGTTCGCGGATATGGTTCAGCTCCAAGAGGCGCTGTTTGTCCCTGATGTCTGTGTTAAGATTGCTTGAAACAAAATGGATCAGGAAGGATGGGTTCTCGATGTTTCTCAAAATGATCGAAGCTTCGGCCGGAATATTCGGCGAGAGCTGTACAATATCGGCAGCCAGGTCCTTGATATTGGCGACATAGGCATTAAAGTCTTCATCCTTCGGGGATTCTTCCTCATCGAGTTTCCTGATCTTAGCCTTGAAATATGGGTCTTCCGAAAAAATGCTTTCGATGAGGAAGCGACTTTTACCCTGTATGATTATCGTGGTACCCCCGTCCGGCATCTTGATGAGTTTTACGATACGGGCCACGGTTCCGATGTCTTCCAGGTCTTTTACGGCAGGGTCTTCAACATTGCTGTCGGTCTGTGCCACCACACCGATCAGCTTATTGCCGGTATAAGCATCGTTTACAGCCCGGATGCTTTTGTCCCTCCCCACCGTTATGGGTAGCACAACACCCGGGAATAACACCGTATTCCGCAGGGGCAATAATGCGATCTCGGCAGGTATCTCCACCCCGTTCGGGTCCTCCTGTTCACTTTCATTCAGCGGGATAATGGGCAGGAAATCCATCTCTTCCTCTGAGCGCAGTAAAAAATGCTCAATATTTTTCATAATCAATACTTCAGGTCAATCTGTCACCCTGTCCGGAAAAATTGGGCAGGGCGGTAAAAATAGAATGCCAACTCAGTATTCCCAAGATTTATGCCCGGGAAATACTAACTGACAAAATAGGTAGCTGAGCAAGAAATGGTTACAAAAAAGCCCCTTCTGATTGAAGGGGCCTGTTCATAAGGTCGTAATGTCGTTAAAGGGCAAATCCAACGGATACCTGGAATCCCTGGTTTTTCCACTTGCCCTCGTCGGGCAGGTCGCTGATATTGTTCAAGCCGATCGCATACCGTGCATTGAGACGGAAAGCCAGGACTTTAAACTGTACCCCGGCCAGCATGGACAGATCTCCTTTTTTGAAAGCATTTCCTCCATTCTGCAAAAGAGTCTTGTTCTGGTCGATCAGGATCCCGAACTGCGGCCCTGCCTGGAGCGAAAGAAAGCTCCCGATCAGTTTGTAGTTTACTACGATCGGGATGGAGAGGTAATTGAGTTTTACGTTGGCGTTACCGTTAAAAACGTCCTGGTAAACGTTCTTGTAGTTACTGTCCAGCCTTGTCGCATACTGGTTCCAGAGGACTTCGGGCTGGATCACAAACTTATTCCCGGCCCGGATCTCCATAAAGCCACCGAGGTGGTACCCGTAGCGAAATTCATCCTTGAAAGATTTCCCGTCCACTTTGGTCACGTTGGCCCCGGCCTTTACACCAAGATGAAACTGGGCCATCATGACCTGGGCGATGAGTAAAGCAGCGAGGAGCGAGAAGAGTTTTGTTTTCATGGCTATACTTTTAATGTTTTACAGTTGAAAAAAACGACTTTATAAAATTCCAAGGATAATGCCAGTCACCCCTTTGGGCTGTTAAATTTTCTTAACGGGAATGGGTCATTCCCTAAACATTTTTTGTAACCGGCCTATTGCCGGACAATTGTGAAGAAATTCATAAACCCGGAAATGGAAGCAGCGTTCCTTCGTCAGAACATAAATCCCGCGTTCAGGGAAAAAAGGGTATTGAATTTCCGGGTGGTGGCAGGGAAAAAATAGTCGAAAGCCAGCTGGGGCTGTACAAAGAATTTCCCGATCGCGTATTCCCCGCGGAGAAAAAAGGTCAGGGACAGGGGCTGAAATTTCAGCTTGTCATCCAGGTAAAACTCGTCCGTGTTATAGAGTACGTTGCTGTTGTTCCGGAGTATCGTTGCATATGTGGAGGACGACTGGTTGAATCCGAATTTCTGGGTACCGCTTGTAAAACTAAGCTGGGGGGTAAACCGGATATGGTCGCGGTAGGTAATCACATCCAGCCAGTAAAAATCATGGCGAACCGAGGCTACCAGAGAAAAATCGCTCACGGACTCCCGGGTATTGATATAGGTAAAACCCCGTTGGCGTAGCCGCAGGTCCTGGATCAGGGTTTCCCGTTGCTGATAATCAGACCGGCTCCCCCATCCGTAACTGAGCGCCAGGGTGGGTCGCAGCCACCATTTCCTGTAGGTAAAATAGGCATACAGTTCATTCTGGATCGGTGTGGTATAGAACGGAAGCGAATCTTTCGTAAAGAATTTTGTGTAGGATATTCCGGTGGCAAAATCCTTGTTTTGCAGGTAATCCCAGGATGGGCTTACTCCGGTCTGGTAAAAATTGGTACCCGATCCGTCATCCACCATATAACCCGTAACTGTGATCCCCAGCCCGCTTTTGTGGTAGTACCCTATCGCGGGAGAATAGACCAGTTTCTTGTAGGTATTGAGATCAAAATTGCTCTTATTCTCGAAATTATAATAACCCTTGCCTATCGACATATTCACCAACAGGTAACTATGCGGAGAAAGGATGGAGTCCAGGAACTCATCCAGGTCCTGGAACAATTGCTCATAATCGATCGTGGTATCAATGATGGAAGTATCGGGCTGCTTTAACGGAACAATGGTCGTATCCGCTTTGCCTGTCTGGGCAAGTGATGATACAGCCAGCAGCAGGAAGGCCGGCAATATGGACCCAATTTTTTTCATGCAGTCGTTTCCAGTCGAAACAGGTTGGCATCTGACCCGGGATTGGTTTCAGGGCCGGTTCGGATGGAATATGACTTATAAGTTAAAGAAAAGTTTAATGGTTCTTTTACCCAGCAAGAACGAAAAAAAAGGATAAATATTTGATCCTTATCAACTTAATTCAAGCACGGTGATCTCTGGCAGGATCCCCACCCGGCCTGGATAACCAAGGAACCCGTATCCCCGGTTCACATACAACCTGCGGGGTGAATTCCCGGAGCCCGACCTGATCTCATACAATCCGGCCCACTCACGGTAAATGTACTGGACGGGACTCCATTTCAAACCGGGTATCTCCACTCCGAATTGCATGCCGTGGGTGTGACCAGAAAGGGTCAGATCGATCCCCGGATAGGATTCCAGTACTTCGGCCTTCCAGTGTGAAGGATCATGGCTCAGCAGGATCCTGAACTGGTAAGACTCCGTTCCTGCATGAGCCTTTTTAAGATCTCCGTATTTGGGAAAATTAGCTTTTGCACTCCAGTTTTCGATCCCGATCACCGCGATCCTGTCCCCGCCCCGCTCCAGCACCACGTGTTCATTTTCGAGCAGTTTCCAGCCGAGTGCCCGGTGTACCTCCTTGAGCCTTTCCAGGTTTGCCTTCTTATCCTCCGGGCTGTCCCATCTTACATAGTCGCCGTAATCATGATTCCCCAGCGTGGAATAAACCCCCAGGGGGGCTTCCAACTTATCAAACACATCCATGTAATCATCCATTTCCGAAGCCAGATTATTTACGAGGTCCCCTGTAAAAAGGATCAGATCAGGATTCTCCTGCCGGATTTTTTCAACGCCTTTCATCACCGCCTCCTTATCCGTAAAACTTCCTGAGTGGATATCAGAAATATGGACTATCCGGAGCCCCCTGAAAGCAGACGGCAGGTTCGCAAAACGGAGTTTCAGCCGCTTTACCTGGTACCGGTATTTGTTGCCAAAACCGTAGATCAGGGAGCCGAAGAGGGTGCTGCCTGCCAGCATTCCGGCCCAACTGAAAAACAGGGAACGGGAGATTTTCTCCGAATCCCCGCCGGGATTTGATGCTCGGGTGCCAGATAATTTTCCAGCGGTCCATTGAATGCCACGCCGAAGATCATCAGTCAGGAAAAACAGGGATGCGATCAACTTGGCGAAAAATAACCCCGCGATCATAGCAAAAAGGGTACTGCGACCGATCCATGCCTGTTTTTCAATTTTCAGATAAGGCAGAATCAGCAGGATGATAATAGCTGAGACCGAAAGGATCCAATACCCGGTATGGATAAAGGTCCTTGTCCGGGCCGAAGCGGACTGGGTAACTATTCGCAGTGCCTGGAAAAAATAAATATCCAGCAATACCATGAACCCGATCAAAAACCACCAAAAAATGGAATTGCGCATTTGCGTTCAAATTTAGCCCGGAATAAGGAGAGGCGCCTAATTTTGCGGAATAACCGTCACTTTATGCGATTTACATACTATGGTCATTCCTGCTTCCAGGTTGAAACAAACGGGAAAAAGCTATTGTTCGATCCCTTTATTTCGGGCAATGAGCTGGCCAGGGACATTGATCTGAATAATATTGAAGCCGATTTTATCCTGGTTTCACACGGACATATCGATCATATCCTCGATTGTGTAACCCTGGCCCAGGCTACGGGGGCCAAAGTGATCTGCAGCTGGGAGATCTATGAATGGCTGGGCCGACAGAAACTGAGTAATACCCATCCCATGAATACCGGGGGTCGATGGGACTTCGGGGCTTTTAGTGTGAAATGCACCGCAGCGCAACATTCCAGCGGACTTCCGGACGGCAGTTACGGGGGGAATCCAATGGGCTTTATCGTCACCAGCCCCGAAGGAAGCTTCTATTACAGCGGTGACACCGCGCTGACTCTTGATATGCAACTGGTACCGAAATGGGCAAAACTAAATTTTGCCGTCTTACCCATAGGCGACAATTTTACCATGGGCTATGAAGACGCTGCCGAAGCGGCTGTCATGATCGGGTGCAAAAGGATCGTGGGGGTACATTATGATACTTTCGGGTTTATAAAAACCGATCACGAAAAAGCCGGAAAAGCATTTCGGGACAAGGGCTGCGAGCTGCTTTTGCCCCGCATCGGCGAAACCATTACAATTAAATGATAATCAACATACACCGTAAGGGGCGGAAAAAGGAATGGCAAGAATCATCGGAGTAGCAAATCAGAAAGGCGGAGTCGGAAAAACAACCACCGCCATCAACCTGGCGGCCAGTTTCGCCGTATTGGAATACCGAACCCTGTTGGTCGACGGCGATCCACAGGCCAACAGCACGACCGGGGTGGGTTTTGACCTGCATAATATCACCCAAAGTCTTTATGACTGCATGGTAAACGAGGCCCGGGCACGCGATGTGATCCTCAAAACCGATATCCCCAACCTCGACCTGATCCCCTCCCATATCGACCTGGTGGGTGCTGAGATCGAAATGATCAACTACCCCAACCGGGAGATGGTGTTGAAGAATATCCTGGATGCAATCCGTGATGATTATGATTTCATCATCATCGACTGCTCCCCCTCCCTCGGGCTGATCACTGTAAACGCCCTTACCGCCGCCGATTCCGTGGTGGTGCCGGTTCAATGCGAATTCTTCGCGCTTGAAGGCCTGGGCAAACTGCTCAACACGATCAAGATCGTCCAGGGACGGCTCAATACCGCGCTGGTTATCGAAGGCATCCTAATGACAATGTACGACGGACGTCTCCGCCTCAGCAACCAGGTGGTCAGCGAAGTGCGCCGCCATTTTGAAGACATGGTATTCAGTACCATCATCCACCGAAACGCCCGGCTGGCTGAGGCCCCCAGCGCCGGCAAACCCGTTATTTTGTACGATGCCAACAGCAAGGGTTCCGTGAATTATCTTAATCTTGCAAAAGAGATCCTCCAGAAGAATGACCTGACAAAGATCAAGAACGAAGAGCGAATTTTGGAGCTGTGAATTGAGAGTTCATCATTTCGAACTTGCCTGCAAAAACGGTTGAAATTAGTGAGATAACGGAAAAGTGAAAGATGAGAAATTTCAAGATGTGGCTGATTGGGCAAAAAGGGTTCGAGATTGCTGTACAATCATTTGATCTTGTTTCTGCATTTCCGAAAGAGGAAAGGTTCGGCTTAATTTCGCAGATAACCGGTGCCGCCGTTTCAATTTCTTCCAATATCGCGTAAGGCAGCAGCAGAACCAGCGGCAATGATTACAAACGATTTTTGAAATTCTTGCTTGGATCTTCGTTTGAGCCAGAAACCAAGTTTCTAATTGCAGAAGCTGTTAACTTTGGAGATCCCGTAAAAACAACAGAACTTTTGAAAGAAAAGATAAAAAAAATGTTGCAAGGCTTTATGAAAGCTCTTAAAGTATAAATTCAGCTCGAAACCCGCAGCTCGTAGCTCTGAACACAGCAGTACCATGTCGACACCCAAACAAAATAAAGATCTCCTTGGCAAGGGCATCCGCTCGCTATTGCAAAGTATAGACGCGGACCTGAAAACCCAGACCGGGGAACTGAAACAGACCGTGGTGGAAAACGCCACCGGCATCCATCGCATTCCGGTGGAAGATATTGAAGCCAATCCTAAACAACCCCGTCGCGATTTTGATGAATCTGCCCTGAATGAACTGGCCGAATCTATCAAACTGCATGATATCATTCAGCCGGTGACAGTGGCCAAACTCCCATCGGGAAAATACCGGCTGATCTCCGGGGAAAGAAGACTCCGGGCTGCCAGGCTGGCGGGGTTGAAAGACATCCCGGCCTATACCCGGCTCGCCAATGATGCCCAGCTGCTGGAACTGGCCCTGCTGGAAAACCTGCAAAGGGAAGACCTGAATGCCATGGAAGTGGCGCTGAGCTATAAACGGATGATGGAAGAGCTCGACTATACCCAGGAACAGGTTGCCGAGCGAATGGGAAAAGACCGCAGCACGGTCGCCAACTTTATCCGCCTGCTCAAACTTCCCCCTGATATCCAGCTGGCCGTTCGAAAAGGAGAGCTGAGCATGGGACATGCGCGGGCCCTGGTAAACGTGGATATGGTGGACAAACAGATGTTCATTTTCCGTGAGATCCGGGAGAAAGGGCTTTCGGTCAGGCAAACCGAAGCGCTGGTACGAAACCTTTATAAGGAAAGTGGGGCTGTTAAAAAATCTTCAAAAAGCCACCTCCCTCCTGCCTTTCAGCGGATTGAGGATAAATTAGCATCGCATTTCAGTACACGGGTGAAGCTCCGGCACAGCCGCAATGGCGGGGGACAGATCATCATCGAATATTATTCACCCGAAGAGCTGAACAAGGTGCTCCGCCAGATGAACGCCTCGCTGGACTAAAGGTCCGGATGCGGAGATGTACCATGAAACCGATTCATACCAAGTTTATCATCCTGCTTCTGTCCTGCTGCTGTAGTACCGGTATGCTCCTGGCCCAGGGAAAAAAAGTAAAAAAAGCCCGGAAGGATTCAACTGAACTTGCGGTTAAAACAGATAAAGGTCTCCTTACGGATTCGGTGAAGGCGGAAAAAAGGACGGGTAACCGGTACGACTCGGCTCTCAAGGCACACAGCCCCAAAAAAGCCGCCCTTCGTTCGGCCATTCTCCCGGGATGGGGACAGATCTACAACAAAAAATACTGGAAACTCCCGATCGTCTACGGGATCCTGGGGACCAGCGGAGGCATATTTCTATTCAACCTCAAACAATACCGCGACACCCGGTTTGCATACCGGGTTAAATACAATATGCGTGTCAACGGGACAGACTCGGCTCTTTTTTCACAGATACGCCCCAACCTGGTGCCCCTGGGAGAGGAGTCGCTCCGTTTCTACCGAAACCAGTACCGGCGTGATATTGATTATTCTGCACTGTTTTTTCTGCTGCTCTGGGGACTCAATGTGGTGGATGCCGCTGTGGACGCACACCTGAAAAGTTTTGATGTGAGCCCGGACCTGAGCCTGATGATCCGACCCGGTCACAGTACGATGGCCAATACAAACGGGCTCAGTCTCGTCCTTCGCATCGGGAAATAAATCCGTGCCAGCACGGGTACCGGCCGGCGGTTTTAATAAGTACATTTGTCCGGCAGGAACAAAATCCATCACCTGATCTTAACCTCAATCTCAACTTTAACTTCTACCATGAAGATAGCCCTCATCGGATACGGCAAAATGGGAAAGGCCATCGAAGAAATAGCCGTACGGCGCGGCCACACGATCGCGCTCACCATTGATATCACCAACCTGGATGATTTTAAAAAAGAAAACCTGGCCCGGGCGGATGTGGCGATTGAATTCACCGGCCCTCACAGCGCGTATGAAAATGTAAAGTCGCTGATCGACTGGGGGATTCCGCTTGTATGCGGTTCCACCGGCTGGACTGAACACTTCGAAGCCATGAAGGTAAAATGCAAGGAGAAGAACGGATCCTTCATATACGCCAGCAATTTCAGCATCGGTGTGAACCTGTTTTTTGAACTGAACAAAAAACTGGCAACGCTGATGGCCGGTCATCCCGAGTATGAAGTGATCCTGGAAGAGACACACCATACCCAGAAGAAGGACGCGCCGAGCGGAACAGCTATTACCCTCGCCGAGCAGGTACTTTCCATCATAGAACGGAAAAAAAGATGGATCAACGAGCTAAGCGACAATCCCGAGGATCTCGAGATCATCAGCCAGCGGGTCGACCCGGCTCCCGGCACGCACAGTGTAAAATACTCATCGGTCGTGGATGATATCGAAATAATCCATACCGCGCACAGCCGCACCGGATTTGCGGGCGGTGCCGTTCTCGCCGCAGAGTACATCCATAATAAAAAAGGCTTCTTTACCATGAAAGAAGTGCTGGGTCTCTAAACCGCATTGATGAAACGAACCGGATTGACATTCCTGATATCCCTGGTATTTCAACTGGTCCTGTTGGCACAGGAAGGAAATACAGACAGTCTGCGTGGCGTGATGCAATCCGGCCGCAGCTATGATCAGCAGATCCAGGCCGCTCTGAAACTGGTGGAAAGCTACCAGTTGAAAAATTTTGACTCTACGGTGATCGTGGGAGACAAGGCCCTCAGGATGGCACGCAAAAAGTCTGATTCCATCAGTGTGGCTGAGTTAAAAAGACAGATCGGGGTGGCCAGTTATTTCAGCGGCAAATATGATGTGGCCGCACGAAATTTCCAGGAATCCATTGCCATCCTTGAAAAAAGCAAACGCCCGGAAAAACTGGCCCCTGTATATAACGACCTTGCCAAATTATACCGGAAAACACGGGACCTGGACAAGGCCCTCGAGAATTACAGCAAGGCCAGCGCGATCTATCAGGAACTGAAGGATACCGCCGGCATCGCCATGATCCTGAACGAATCGGGTGTGGTTTACGAGTACAAATACGATTACCAGGAAGCCGTGAACCGGTATTCCCTCTCAATGCACCTGGCGGAAAAAGCGGGAGATTCGCTGAGCGTTTCCTATTCTCTCAGCAATATCGCGGGTGTATATGTGATCGAAAAAAAATATGACCTGGCCGAGCAAAACCTGCTTCGCTGCCTGCAGATCCGCGAATGGCTGAAGGACAGTTTCGCGATCGCCCTCGCCTATTCCGACCTGGGGGCGGCCATGAATGCGAAGGGCGACTATATAAAAGCCCTGAATTACCTGACCCAAAGCAACCGCCTTGCCGAGAAGCTGCGTTATCCCGAACTACAGTCGAACAATTATAATGAATTGTCGATGGTCGCCCGCCGGCAGGGAGATTACCAGAAAGCCTTTGAATATTTCAACAAACGAACCGCTTTGCGGGACAGTTTATTCACCCTTGAAAAAACCAAGGAGATCCAGCGATTGAATTCACAGTATGAATCGGCCCGCAAAGAACATCAGATCCAGTCACAACAGAACCGGCTTAGAATGCAGAACTACCTGATCATCGGTATAGGCGGGCTGGTCTTGCTGGGGAGCCTCCTGGCCTGGTCGCAGTACAAACGGTACCGGCTGAAAAAGGAAAGCCAGCTGCAACAGGAGATCATAATGCAGCAGGAATCAAAAGCACGGGCCATCCTCGAAGCGGAGGAAAATGAACGGCAAAGGATAGCCAAGGACCTGCACGATGGTGTGGGCCAGATGATGAGTGCAGCCAAGATGAACCTCTCTGCCATTGAATCCGAACTCCCATTTACCGACGAGGAACAAAAGCGGAATTTTGAAAAAGCCATCGGGCTGGTGGACGAAAGCTGCCGGGAAGTCCGGACCGTATCGCATATTATGATGCCAAGTGCCTTGCAGAAGAACAGCCTCTCCAACGCGATCCACGAATTTGTGAACAAACTGAGCAATAAGTCACTCCGGGTGGAGGTATATACCGAAGGATTGGATGAAAAACTGGATGCCAACCTGGAAGCGGTTCTTTATCGTGTAATCCAGGAATGTGTGCACAATGCCATCAAGCATGCGGGGGCCACTAACCTGGATATCTCCCTGGTACGGGATGCTGCAGGCATCAGTGGTACGATCGAAGATAATGGCCGGGGGTTTGACCCCTCGGACCCTGAAATCATGGGCGGTATCGGTCTGAAAAACATATTAACCCGGATTGCCTACCTCCGTGGTACCGTGGATTTTGACTCCGCCCCTGGCAGAGGGACGGTTGTGGCTTTACATGTTCCCACCCCCGTCTGACGAGTCCGGGGGAAAGGCCTGAAGAAACAAGTGACCAGAAACTCCTACTCCGGAACCCGGACATCAGTCCAATATACCCTTGTTTAACAATTTCTAAACAGCAATCCCTCCCACTCTCCGCATCTCCATACTGTCAACAATTATGTTGCAATTGCAAACCCAAAACCAATTTTATGTATTTTACTTCCCCCAACGATGTTACCACCATCGTTAAACCGGCCTCCAGTATGAAAAATGGAAAGATTACCCTGGGCATTGTGGATGACCACCAGATCGTTATTGACGGTCTTAGCTCTTTATTAAAAGGACATGAAAAATTCAACTTTGCCTTTGCCACCACCGACTCCAGGGAAGTGGTGGACCTGATCGGGGAAACCCCGGTTGATATCCTTCTCACAGATATCATGATGCCTCATCTCCCCGGAAACCAGTTGGCCAGCCAGGTGAAGAAAAAATACCCGGGAGTAAAGATCCTGGCCTTGTCGATGAGCGGACAGGGCGACCTCGTGAATGAAATGATCGAAGAAGCCGATATCGCCGGTTATGTACTGAAGAATATCGGCAAACAAGAGCTCATCAAAGCCCTGGAAAAGATCGCGGGGGGCGGGATCTATTTCAGCGAAGAAGTGATTGATGAATTGCAGCGGGCAAGCAACCGCAAAAAGAAAAAAGAGGAAGCCCATCTCACCGGCCGTGAGATCGAGATCATCAGGCTGATCGAAAAGGAGTACAACAACAAACAGATTGCCGAAACCCTTTATATCTCGGAAAGAACCGTGGAAACCCACCGGAAGAACATATTCCGTAAAACAGGCACCAATTCAGTGATCGGGCTTATCAAATATGCCTACGAACACAAGCTGATCTGAATACCTGACATTTTCAAATGCTTTCCGCGTAAAATTTTCCAGGAATAAACATACATGTGGCGATTGTTGCCGTATTCGACTCGACAGGCGCGCTCGACCCGTCTTAATTTCCCTGCGTTAATTCTAACCTCCCGGGGGCGGAAAATTCATTACATTCGGAATCCATATTTAAGTTATACGGATACTTCGAAAACCAAAAATGGCGATCACATTCAGCAATCAGTTTCATTTTGAAAACCAATCACCATGCTCGTACAGTTTAACACCGACAAGAATATCAAAGGCTCCGAAAGGCTTACAACCCCGTTGATCGAATTGATCAAGGATAGCCTGAGCAGGTTTACGGAACATATTACGCGGGTGGAAGTTCATTTGTCGGATGAAGACGGACCAAAAGACGGAGAAAATGACAAGCGCTGTTTGCTGGAGGCCCGGCTTGAAGGCCGGTCCCCCATTGCCGTTTCAAGCTTTGGAAGCACCCACGAAGAAGCGGTACAGGGGGCCCTGGATAAATTGAAAGCTTCGCTTGATACCATACTGGGAAGACTTCGCAACTATTAACTTTCGGCGGTAACCGCAAAATGTATTTTAGTAGTATTCTTTCAAACAACCTAAAAGCCGGAAGGTCATGTGTGTTTTTTGGATACTCCTGAATGCCGGATGATAAACGGTTAAGTTTTCGACAATTCAGCACCCGATTGTAAAAGAGCCTACCAGAGCTGTTTTCCCGGCAAGACCATTAAGCCCGGATCCAATCCCGAACGACCCTTGTTCGGGCATCCATCGGACACGTAAATTCTACCCCATGGAAGTACCCAAAATCCTTATTTTTGCAAAGTTTATGTAAACGATTTGCTGCATACACGTCTGATTATCAGCATTTGCCGCAAGTTTCAATTTTTAATACCCATTTATATGCCCGACATTTTTGAACGATTACTGAAACACCAGGGACCCATTGGTCAGCACCGGGAAAGAGCCCATGGTTATTTCGCATTTCCCAAACTTGAAGGGGAGATCAGCAGCCATATGACCTTCCGGGGCAAGGAAGTGATCGTTTGGAGCCTCAACAATTACCTGGGTTTGGCCAATCATCCGGAGGTTCGGAAAGCCGATGCCGACGGGGCAAAGCAGTTCGGGCTTGCCTACCCCATGGGCGCCCGTATGATGAGCGGAAACAGCAACCTGCATGAACAACTTGAAAGGGAACTGGCAGCCTTTGTCCAAAAGGAAGACGCCATCCTGCTCAATTACGGATACCAGGGTATGGTCAGCATCATTGATGTGCTTTGCAGCCGTCATGATGTAATCGTTTACGATGCCGAAAGCCATGCCTGTATCATCGATGGGCTCCGCCTCCACCCGGGCCATAGGTATGTATTCAAGCACAATGATATGGCTGATTGCGAGAAACAATTGCAACGTGCAACAGCCCTGATTGAAAAACAAAAAGCGGGCGGTATACTGGTGATCACGGAAGGAGTGTTCGGGATGGCAGGTGACCAGGGCAAACTCAGGGAAATTGCCGCCATGAAGGATAAGTATGAATTCCGCTTGCTGGTGGATGACGCGCATGGATTTGGTACCCTCGGCGAAACAGGAGCCGGTGCGGGGGAAGAACAGGGATGCCAGGACCGGATCGATCTTTATTTTTCAACTTTTGCCAAGTCAATGGCAAGCATTGGTGCCTTTGTGGCGGGTGACCGAAAGATCATCGATTATATCCGCTACAATATCCGCTCCCAGATCTTTGCAAAAAGCCTCCCGATGCCACTAGTGGTTGGAAACCTGAAAAGACTGGAATTACTCCGCAATCACCCGGAATACAAGGAAAAACTCTGGAGTAACGCACGGAAACTGCAACAGGGACTCAAGGACCGGGGATTTGATATCGGGAAAACTGACTCTGTGGTAACGCCTGTATATATGAAGGGAGATGTCCCTGAGGCAACTGCCATGGTCATGGATCTTCGTGAAAACTATGGGATATTCGCATCGATTGTGGTATACCCGGTGATCCCGAAAGGACATATCATTTATCGCCTGATCCCTTCTGCGATCCATACGGATGAGGATATTGAGAAAACATTAAACGCTTTTTCAGAAACCAAGAAAAAACTGAATGCGGGAGCATACCGGGTGGAAGCGATCCCCGATATGGCGGATTCAAAATAAACAACCCATACCTCCGGATTAACAAGTTGATGACGGTATCCTTCCCCTGGATACCGTCTTTTATTTGTACGGTGTCCCGTTTTGAACCGATTGGCCTACTTTTATGAACCCAAAAACAAGTCATATGCGGAAATTTATATTGGCGCTGCTGCTCCTGCCGCTGGCAGTCATGGCACAGAAGAAAGAGATCACGTTAGAAGATATTTACAAGAAAGGCACATTCCGGGGCGAATTTGTCCCGGCCAGTTTTGAAGGCACCAGTGAAGAGGCCCCGCTGAAACTGGACGAGCTCAAGGATGAAAACGGCAAACCCTTTGGTCGCTCCGAAGGTGAGATCCGGAACCCGGTCCGTAAAAACCTGGTCCTGCTTCGCAAGGGCGTTGAACCCATTTACCGCCGGTCCTCCAAGTCATATGTATACCTCTATGATCAATCCGATGGTCAACTCACCAAGCTGGAAGCAGAAAAGGTTCTGCACCCCAGTTTCTCACCCGACGGGAGTAAGATCGCTTATGTAAAGGATAACAACCTCGTCCTGTATGACCTCGCCACCCGCCAGGCCCGGGCCGTGACCACAGATGGAAAATGGAATTTCATCATCAACGGGAACTGCGACTGGGTTTATGAAGAAGAGTTCTCCTTCTCCAAAGCCTATGAATGGAGCCCCGGCAGCAACTACATCGCTTTTTACAGGTTTGACGAAACCGAAGTCAAAGAGTACAACCTGACGATGTACGACGACGCCCACAACAAGGACTACCGGTACAAATACCCGAAAGCGGGGGACGACAATTCAAAAGTGCAGATCCGGATTTATGACACCCGGAACAACCAGACCGTCGATGCGCAATATGAACAAGGCGATATCTATATTCACCGCATCAAATGGACCCGCGACGACAACACACTGGTGGTATACTGGATGAACCGCCACCAGAACGACCTGAAACTGCTCTCAACAGATGCCCGCACAGGCTCCTCTTCCCTCCTGTATGAAGAGAAGAATAAATATTATGTCGACATCAATGATGACTGGTGGTACCTGAAAGACGGGAAACACTTCCTGTTTACAAGCGAGATGAGCGGCTTCAACCATCTCTACCTGTATAGCCTGGACGGAAAGACAAAAATCCAGGTAACCCGGGGAAATTATGAAGTCACGGATGTGAATGGTGTGGATGAAACAAATAAAAGGATCTATTTCACAATGGCTTATCCCCGGCCGATGGACCGGAATGTATTTGTCACGGATTTCGAGGGAAAGAAAACTTATCCGCTCACCAGCGGAGAGGCATGGAACCGGGTCGTGCTGAACGACGATTTCACAAAGTTTTACTGTTACCGCACCGATATCAATACCCCGCAAACAGTTACGTTAAATGATATCGTAGTGGATAAAAAGAAAAATATCAGCGCACAACTGGTGAAAACAGTGAATGAAAGCGAGAAGCTGAAAGCCAAAATGGATGAGTATGGTTACGGGCAGGCGGATTTCATCCGCGTTCCAAACAGCAAGGGCGATACCCTGAATGGCTGGATGCTAAAACCGGCCGGATTCGATCCATCCAAAAAATATCCCGTATTATTCTGTAACTATGGCGGGCCGGGGTCACAGCAGGTAGCAAACCGTTTCGGGGCTGTGAGTCCCTGGCACCAATTGCTGGCCCAGCGCGGATTTATCGTAGTGAGTGTGGATAATACCGGTACAGGGTTCCGCGGTGAGGAATTCAAGAAAAAGACCTATCTCCAGCTTGGAAAATTCGAGATTGAAGACCAGATCGATGCAGCCAAATACCTTGCCACCATGCCCTACGTGGATGCCGCCAATATCGGTCACTGGGGCTGGAGTTACGGGGGGTTTATGAGTTCGCTTGCGATCACCAAGGGCAACGAAGTGTTCAGTGCCGCCGTGGCTGTGGCGCCGGTTACCTCCTGGAGGTATTATGACAATATCTATACCGAGCGGTATATGCGTACTCCGCAGGAAAACCCAAAAGGTTACGATGATAACTCTCCCATCAATTTCACTGACCAGATCAAGGGCAAGTACCTGATCATCCATGGCACGGCAGATGACAATGTGCATTTTCAGAATGCCACGCAGATGATTACTGCACTTGTAAAAAGCAATATCGATTTTGAAAGTGCATATTATCCAAACAAAAACCACGGGATCGGCGGACAGGTGGACAATACCACTTTCCATCTATGGAGCAAGATGACCAAATGGATTTTGGAAAACATGGGGAATTCAAATACCCGGGGGCTTAACGGGGAAAACAAACAACCGAAAGGATTTTAAGAAATAACCGTTTGAAGAAAAATCCCCTTCGTTCGGAGGGGATTTTTTTATGAATGAAAAAAATACCGGTGAGGCGACTGATCCCTGCAGCCTGCAAAATCTTAAAGCATAAATAAAGAACCCCCGACTAAAAGTCGGGGGGCCTAATCAAAAACCATTAACCATTAAACCTTATCCTATGAAAATTCTTGACTAATATCGCTAATAATGGGATATCATGAAACATTTGTCTGTCATTTTTTGACAACCCGGGGAATTTTGGGGACGAAATCGTAATAATTGACCATACTCAACAGGCGATCAAAAAAAAAAATGAAAGCCGCTTGTAGTAAAAATTCTACAAATTTGCTATGCAATCGTTTGTGTAGTTTCGAAATCCGATTCCAACATTATACCCGTTAGCGGGTTATGAATTGTATTGTATATGAAAAAAATTGCCGTTGCGATCACCGGGGCCAGTGGTTCAATTTATGCGCGTGACCTGTTACGTAAACTACAGGCACTAAAACCACAATGGGATGAACTCGCCCTTGTAATGACTGAAAATGCCAAGGAAGTATGGGCTACCGAACTCGGTGATGAGGAGTGGAAAACCTGGCCTGTTTCTTTTTATGCTGCAAACGATTTTCACGCACCGATTGCCTCTGGCTCAGGGAATTTTGACACCTTCATCATTATTCCCTGTTCGATGGGGATGTTAGGCAGAATCGCGGGCGGCATCTCCAACGACCTCATCAGCCGGGCTGCTGATGTCATGCTGAAAGAACGGAGAAAACTGATCTGTGTGGTACGTGATACCCCTTACAATCTCATTCATATACGCAATATGGAAACCGTTACCCTCGCCGGCGGTATCATCTGTCCCGCCTCTCCTTCATTTTACAGCAAGCCCCGGACACTGGATGAACTGGCGGGCACTGTCGTTGACCGGGTGCTTGACCTGGCCGGTTTCAATATCCGCACTTTCCGCTGGGGACAAAAATAAAAGAGACCAGCACAAATGGCCGGCCTCTTCAGGTTTACACACACGACACCAACTAATCTGTATAACGTCCTCCCGCATTGATCCAATCCGTGATCTTCTGTCTTTCCGAAGGCGGCAGCAATCCGGTGGGGGGCATGGGAGATGGATTTCCATTAACGGCCCTGTCCTGAATCCGGGTCTTGAAGTTTACAATATTGCAGTCCACTTCCCAGTTCATTCCTCCATTCTGCACTGTATTGTTATGGCATGAATTGCAGTTGTTCTGTAAAAGCAATTTGACCGCGGTAAACAAAGGACCCTGCGGGCGGTTGGACACGTTTGCACTTGTGCTGCCCGTACACCCGTTATTGTCTTTCGCTGTGATTGTATAACTCCCCGCATTCAACCCAGTAAAATTTCCCGAAGCCTGGAAAGCTCCGCCGTTTAGGCTGTAAGTGTATGGCCCGGTGCCTCCGCTGGCTGTTGCGGTAATGGAGCCGGTGGGAGAAGTGGAACAGGGAGTGTTTCCAACTACTGAAGTGCTTACTGTAATAGTAACACCGGCGCAGGGATTGGGCGCGGTTAAAGTAAAATTCCCGCTGCCTGAACAACCATTGGCATCTTTGGCGGATACAGTATAATTGCCGGCAGCCAGGTTTCCGAATGATCCACTGGACTGGAAAGCTCCTCCATTAATATTAAAAGTATAGGGCCCCGTACCCCCGGAGGCAGTTGCGGATATGCTTCCGTTGGTAGCACCAGGAGCGGTGGGATTGGTAAACGTCCCGCCTACGGTTATGGTCACACCGGCGCAGGGATTGGGAGCAGTAAGGGTAAAATTCACGGAACCTGTGCAGCCGTTGGCATCCTTGGCGGTGATGGTATATGATCCTTCTCCCAGGTTGCTGAATGTTCCTGTTGCCTGGAAGTTTACCCCGTCCCGGCTGTATGTATAAGGACCTGTACCCCCCGAAGCAGTTGCAGCGATACTTCCATTGGTGGTGCCAGGTGCCGTGGGATTGGTCGGTGTTCCGGAAACTGTAATGGTCACCCCGGCGCAGGGATTGGGCGCGGTAAGGGTAAAGTTTGCACTTCCCGTACACCCGTTGCTGTTTTTAGCTGCAATGGTGTAAGAACCTGCTCCCAGCCCCGTAAATGAACCGGAGGCCTGGAAGGCCCCCCCGTTGAGGCTGAATGTAAACCCCGAACCTCCGGTAGCGGTGGCTGTAATGCTTCCGTTAGTGGCACCAGGAGAACCTGGATTCGATGTGGTGGCGGATACCACAACCGTAACCCCTGAACAGGGATTGGGTGCCGGGGTATTGCCGCCGCCCTTTCCGCAGGATAGACCCGAAAAAAGGAGGGCGATAAATAATATTGTCGGCAAGGCAGTATGAACCGATTTCATCATATACAGTTTTGTAAGAAATCGTTTAACCCCGGAAGATGGTTGCCCGGCAAATTATTTACCCGGTGATTTAGACGGGTTCTTCCCGAAAGGCCGGACGGAAAGGGAGAAAAGCACCCCGGCGCTGTTGAGATTTACCTTCCCGAATCCCAAACCGCTCAAAGGCATTTTGAAATAGGGCTCCGCAGAAATGTATACCCGCTTACCTATTGGCTGATGAAACCCGCCGGAGAAAGTCAGCATGGAGAAAAGATGCTTGTTTTCATCATACAACGTATACTCCCTGTGTACCACCGGGCTGTTTGGCTGGTACTTGTAATAATAGTCATAGGTCTCCCGTTTCATCAGGATGGTTGATATCCCGGCCGTGGCAGACCAGCGGCGGTTTCCGTTCCGGCCGAAATGATAGCTCAGCAGAAGGGGAATTTCATAAACCTTGCAATCCGCTTCTATATATTGCAGGTTCGGGTAATAGGTATAGAAAAATGGCGGTGCTTTGTATTCACCGGGTGAAGATGTATAAATCTTACGGGCTGAATAAAACCCGCTCCGAAGGGTGAACCGGTCGCGATAGGTATAGCCGATCCCAGCGCCCCCGACAAACTGCATTTTACCCAGTTCGTCATTCCCCGTATAACTGACATCCGGTCCGCCTGAGACGGAAAAGAAAAATGAACTTTTTCGCTGCGATATTTTTTTTGTTTGCCTGGCTGTTTTTTTATTTTCAGGTTTTAAGTCCGAAACGGGTTCCTTCGCAGCCACTGGCAAGGGATCTGAAGCAACCGGAGCAGTCGGATCCTGGGTCAGATGCCCTGCCTTTGCGGTTCCCTGGTCTGCAGGAGCCACCGCTTCAGTTTTGGAAACCGGTTGAGTTGTATTTTCCTTTTTTACCAGATTATCCTTATTCTCCTCCAAGCCGGGAGCCTTGGAAAGATTATTTGAAGCAGGTTTATTTTTCCCTTCGGTTTGCCGGCTAACAGGTGTTTCCAAAGGCCCTGCAGATTTATTCCTGGAGGTGGTATTACTTGCTATGCCTGTTTCTTTCCCATCCGGCCTGGTTCCGGCTTTCAAATCATTGTCAGGACTTTTAATACCGGGTGTATAGTTATCCTCCGGGATATCATTCCCGGTTCCTGGACCGTCGGAAGGATTTTCCGGGGCAGTATTCCCGGGTATCGTCCCGTTTTTAGTACCCTTGGTATCATTTCCGGCAGTATTGGCATTTGCAAGAGGAACCGTAGACGTTTCTGCAACAGTTTTCTTTCCGGAGGGGCTGCCCTGGCGGCCAAGGAAAAACCAGGCGGCACCGCTCAGCAATAGGAAGAACAACAGGAAAAAGAAATAACGGCGACGATCGTCCTTTTCTTCCGGCATATGCCTGTCGAGCAGCTTTTTCATACCCGACCAGGCCTTTTCGTCATAAGCCGGGTGATGATGGTCCGCCGCTTCGCGTATCTTTTTATCAAATTCTTCAGACAACATTTCTGCTTATTTGAATTTCGTTTTTCTTGCTTAATATTTTCTGCAACTGTCTCCGGGCCTTGGAAAGGTTTGACTTGGATGTGCCGGATGAAATGCCCAGGTGCTGCGCGATCTCATCATGGCTCCAGCCTTCGATGACAAAAAGATTGAAAACCGTCCGGTATCCCGGGGAAAGCAGTTGTACGGAACGTATGATTTCTTCGTAGGTCAGCTTTTCCAACGCGTCTTCGCTCACCGACTCCACCTGGTAAACTACCGGGTCGAGGGGAGTCACCATCTGGTGTTTCTGGTTTTTCCTGAAATGATCAATGGCCGTGTATATCATGATCTTCCGTAACCAGCCTTTGAAAGAGCTGATTACATCCGAGTAAGCAGGACTATAATGATGGATCTCCCTGAAGATCTTCAGAAACCCGTCGTTCAGGATCTCCACCGCATCGTCCTGGCTGGAAATATAGCGGTCGCAGATAGCCATGGCATACCCGTAGAAAGAGCTATAAATAATTTTCTGGCTCTCCCGGCTGTTGCGCCCGCAGGCTTCAACATGATAAGTAAGTTCTTCTGCCGAAAGCAAGTGTGTGTGTTGTTTCACAGATAAATCGCTACCCGGTGGATTTGGGTTGCCCGCCATATCCTTAAGATAAATTATTATTTCAGGAGTTTTGCAAACTTCTGAAGCTCAGCCACGTCAGAAGGTGATAAGGGCTCATTATTGTCGTACTTCGAGCGGAAATACAACACCCTCTTATGGGTGGGGTATTTTTCCAGGATGGCCCCGATCAGTCGGCCGCTTGTCTCATCCTTCTGGTAAAGGGGAGCAGGAGGCGGCGGATCCGACCTGGTTTTAAGCGGCTTTTTCAGGATGATGGCTTCCAGTGTGGCAAGCCTGGCCGGTGGGATTGTACCCAGTTTCTGAGCAATGGCAAGCAATCCTTCGAGCTGCTTTTTGCTGAGTCCGCCCCTTTCCAGGTACTGAATCCGCAAACTTTGGACAAAACCCGAACCGGGTTTTACCCGGATCACTTCATCCAGCACATCCAGGAGTATGTCCACATCCGGTCTGATCCTGCGCATAGAACATGAAAATAATTAATTAAAGATACTTTTCGCTAGAATTCATCATACCATCCAGTTATTTGAGATATACCTCCTGGGTTTTTTCTTTGCCCGGTTTCAGTCTTGGTTTTTCCAAACAGGAAAATTTTCCGGGACCAGTTCCAACCGGATGTCAAGGATCCCCGCCCTTTTATCAAGGTCATTTTTTTCCCGTGCGCATCCTTTCGTTATTTGTCTGGAAATCCCGAAACCTGATTCTTCATTCTAAAAAATTAAAGCCATGAAATCCATGATCAAAAAAACAGCCGGCCTGCTGGCTTTCGCATTCGCCTTATCTTCCTTTTCCCCCATGCCTGGCGGCGAGGGATTTGAAGTTTTCCTGAACAATAAACTGATCCTGGAGCGTTTTGGCAAGAACCTGGACCAGGTTCAAACCATACGTTTGTCTGAAAGTTCCCCGGGGGATGAACTTACTGTCAAGTACCACCATTGCGGTCGGGTCGGGAAAAACCGGGTTCTTACCATCAAGGACGGAAACAACCAGACCCTGAAATCGATCCGGTTCGCCGACGTGAATTACGAGCGGGGTGGCATGAGCTGTCGCGTAAAAGAGATCATCAGCCTGAAAAAGGGAAACCATTCGGTACTGAAACTGTACTACTCCTCGAGTGAACTTCCTGACGGAAGACTGCTGGCTTCGCTGGTCACTGAAAAGCAGGCGACCGCTTCGTTGCTACGTTGAAAAAAACACAGAGCCGACCGGGGTATCATCCCCACCCAAACCTCTGTGTTTTAATGACGGACCGGGTGTTACCCGGTCCTATTATTTGGCAAATTGCGACCGGATGACGTTGAGGGCTCCCCCGGCTTTGAACCACTCGATCTGCGGCTCATTGTATGTATGGTTGACGGGTATCTCCTCGCTGCTTCCATCCGCATGGTCGAGGCGAACAGTAAGCGGCTTCCCCGGTGCAAACGAAGCAAGACCCAGGATAGAAACGCTGTCGTCCTCGCGCACTTTGTCGTAATCTTCTTTATTGGCGAATGTAAGTGCCAGCATCCCCTGCTTCTTCAGGTTAGTTTCGTGAATCCTGGCAAAGCTTCTTACCAGGATGGCGCGCACACCCAGGTGACGGGGCTCCATTGCCGCATGCTCCCTTGATGAACCTTCCCCGTAATTCTCATCTCCCACAACGATGGATCCGATACCGGCGGCTTTATATGCTCTTGCCGTGGCGGGTACCGGCCCGTATTCACCGGTCAGCTGGTTTTTGACAGAATCTGTTTTTTCGTTGAAAAAGTTCACCGCGCCGATCAGCATATTGTTGCTGATATTATCGAGGTGACCGCGGAATTTAAGCCATGGACCGGCCATGGAGATATGGTCCGTGGTACATTTTCCCTTCGCTTTGATCAGGAGTTTCAGACCGCTCAGGTCAGTCCCTTCCCAGGGTGTAAAAGGTTCAAGCAACTGGAGCCGTTTGGAGTCCGGTGCAACAATCACCTGTACCCCGCTCCCATCGGCGGCCGGTGCCTGGTAACCTGCGTCTTCCACGGCAAACCCTTTGGGTGGCAATTCAAATCCCGAAGGTTCCTTCAGCATCACTTCCTCCCCCTTTTCATTTTTGAGTTTATCCCTGAGCGGGTTGAATGCGATCGTACCCGCCATGGCCATCGCAGTCACAATTTCCGGAGAAGCGACAAAGGCATGGGTGGATGCCAGCCCGTCATTCCGTTTGGCAAAATTCCGGTTAAAGGAAGTGATGATCGTATTCTTTCGGTTGGGGTCGTCGATATGCCGGGCCCACTGACCGATACAGGGTCCACATGCATTCGCAAGTACCACACCGCCGGCATCTTCAAATTCTTTGATGAATCCATCGCGTTCAATGGTGAACCGAACCTGTTCACTGCCGGGGGTGATGGTAAATTCAGATTTGGTTTTGATCCCTTTACTGACAGCATCCTTAACGATCGAAGCACTGCGGCTGATGTCCTCGTAAGAGGAGTTGGTACAACTACCGATCAGCGCTACTTCGAGTTTGGCGGGCCAGCCGTTCTTTTCGACTGCTTCTTTCATTTGCGAGATCGGAGTCGCCAGGTCCGGGGTAAAAGGACCATTTACGTAAGGTTCGAGGGTATTCAGATCCAGTTCCAATACCTGGTCGTAATATTTTCGGGGATCGGCATAGACTTCCGCATCCGGGCGAAGGTGCTCCCGGATACTGTCTGCCATAACAGCTACATCGGCCCGGCCGGTAGCGGCGAGATATGCATGCATTTTATCGTCGTATGCAAACAGGGAACAGGTGGCCCCGATCTCGGCACCCATATTACAAACAGTGCCCTTACCGGTTGCGCTCATGCTGTCTGCTCCCTCACCAAAATATTCCACAATGGCACCTGTGCCTCCTTTTACGGTAAGCTGACCAGCCACCCAGAGGATCACATCTTTGGCGGAAGTCCACCCGTTCATTTTACCGGTCAGCTTTACCCCGATCACTTTGGGCATCTTGAGTTCCCAGGGAAGACCTGCCATTACATCCACGGCATCTGCACCGCCCACACCGATCGCAACCATTCCCAGTCCGCCGGCATTGGGTGTATGAGAGTCAGTACCGATCATCATCCCGCCGGGGAATGCATAATTCTCAAGGACCACCTGGTGGATGATACCGGCCCCCGGTTTCCAGAACCCGATCCCGTATTTATTGGAGATGCTTGACAGAAAATCATAGACCTCGCGGTTGGTTTCGATGGCCAGCTCGAGGTCCTTTTTGGCACCCACTTTGGCCTGGATCAGGTGATCGCAATGGACCGTGGAAGGAACGGCCACTTTATCGCGGCCACAGGTCATGAACTGGAGCAATGCCATCTGTGCTGTGGCATCCTGCATCGCCACCCGGTCGGGAGCGAAATCCACATAGGCATTTCCCCGCGGGAAATCGGTTATCGCTGTTCCTTTCCAAAGGTGTGAATAAAGGATTTTTTCGGTAAGGGTCAGGGGGCGCCCCAGTGCCTTACGGGTAGCTTCCACTTTGGCGGGCAGCTCTGCATATGTCTTTTTGATGAGGTCGAGATCAAATACCATTTTTAATTAGATTGAATACGTAAATGATTGAAGATCTGTGCTTCTTTGCGGGCTAAGCAGGCTTCTAATATTGACAAAAAGGCTGTTCAGCTGCTTAAAAACCAGCGCAAAAGTACGAAAATCAGCTATCTGTATAACCTGTGATTGGCGGGTTTGTTCAATTTGTATAAATTAGTGGTATGAACAAATTGAAAAGCTTTGTGGAGTGGAATGCCTTTGGTGTTTGTTCCGCCATCGGCAACCGGATGGGTATTGCAACGAGCAAGATCCGCCAGTATTTCATTTACACCTCCATTCTGACCATGGGATCCCCCATTATCCTGTACATGGTACTCGCCTTCTGGAGAAATATCAGGAAATATATATGGGCGGCCAAACGCAATCCCTGGTATTATCTCTGATTGAAAATAATAACGGCCGGAACCTGCAAACCGAAACTTGTGGCTCGCTGGTATATTTGCTTCTCTTAAATGAGCTCCTCCAATTTTCCCACCACGGTATCCACTTCTTCTTTGGTATTAGCCTTTGAGAATGAAAACCGCACGGGTACCAGGTTGGGGTTGTTGTTCAGGGCGCGGATGACATGACTGCCCACATCGGCCCCGCTGCTGCAGGCACTGCCCCCGGAGACACAGATTCCCAGCATATCGAGGTTGAAAAGGATCATCTCCGATTTTTCTGTTTTTGGGAAAGATACATTCAATACGGTATAGAGGCTTTGCCCGGCATAATCCCCGTTAAACTGGACCCCCGGAATTTTCGCGGTGAGTTGTTCGATCATATACGTCTTGAGCGACTGGATATAGGCGCTGTCCTTTTCCATTTCGGCATCGGCGAGTTCAAGCGCCTTGGCAAATCCCACGATACCATAAACATTTTCTGTTCCGGCACGCATATTCCTTTCTTGCCCGCCGCCACGGATCATCGGGTTCACTTTGATATTATCATTCACGTAAAGAATCCCCACTCCCTTCGGACCGTGAAATTTATGTCCTGCGCCTGTGGCGAAATGCACCGGTTTGCTCCGCAAATCTATTTTATAGTGACCCACGGTTTGCACGGTATCGGAATGAAAGATTGCATTATATTTCTTACAGATCTCCCCGGCGGCGTAGATATCCAGCAGGTTGCCGATCTCGTTATTGGCATGCATCAGCGTTACCAGGCAGCGTTCGGAACGTGTAGAGAGTTGCTCATCAAGGTCAGCCAGATCGATATGACCGTTGGGCAACAGCCTGACGTAACTGCTGGTCACCACATCCTCATGATCGAAATGCTCCACCGCATGCAGTACAGCATGATGCTCGATCGGAGAAGTTATGATATGGCGACAGCCCAGGTCATGGATCGCGGATGAGATGGCCATATTATCACTTTCAGTGCCCCCGCTGGTGAAAAAGATCTCCCCGGGGTTGGCATTCAGGATCCTGGCCACGGTTTTCCGGGCGGTTTCGATCGCCAGCCGGGTTTCCCGGCCATAGGAATAAATGGAGGAGGGGTTCCCGAAATGAGAAGTCATATAGGGTAACATGGCCTCCAGCACCTGTTTATCCAGCGCGGTAGTGGCAGCATTGTCTAGATAGATCCGTTCCATGATTAAGTGTCCGTTAATGAGCCGCAAAGATAAGTAATGACCCCGCTACACCGGCTAGCCAGGGACATACGGGGCGATTTTAAGGTTGAATGGGGAAATTGATTTAATAAACCCCAGATCCGATGCGAAACACCGGTTTTTAACTGAACTCCCGGATATCCCGCATCAGTTGTTGGGCCATGTTTTGGGCCCGGGTTTCCAGGTCGCTTTCCGCATAGATGCGGATGATGGGCTCGGTATTCGAAGGGCGAAGGTGTACCCAGTCCTGGTCGAATTCAATCCGGATTCCGTCTTCAGTATTCATCGGGTTAGCCTTGTATTTTTCCCGGATGCTGTCAAACACAACCTGGAGATCCGTTTCCTTGCCGAGTTCAATTTTGTTCTTGGAAATAAAATAATCCGGATATCGGTTACGCAGGGATTTCATCCCCCTGCCCTGTTCTGCCAGGTGACTCAGGAACAACGCAATCCCGATCAGGGCATCCCGGCCATAATGAAAATCGGGTACGATAATGCCCCCGTTTCCTTCGCCACCGATCACGGCATTCACTTCTTTCATCTTATTCACCACGTTCACTTCACCCACCGCGGAGGGGTAATAGTCACCTTCGTGTTTCCTTGTAATTTCCCGAAGGGCTTTGGTACTGCTCATATTGCTAACAGTATTTCCTTTGCGCTTCCCAAGTACATAATCCGCAACTGCAACCAGGGTGTATTCCTCCCCGAAAAAACTTCCGTCTTCATTTACAAAGCAAAGCCTGTCCACATCCGGATCCACGGCAATCCCGAGATCGGCCTTTTGTTTAACCACCTGCGTGGAAAGCTCCCCGAGATGTTCCGGGAGCGGTTCGGGGTTGTGCGCAAATTTCCCGTTCACTTCCCCGTTTAAAATGATAATCTCATTAACGCCAAGAGCGCGCAACAGGGCCGGAACAAAAACTGCGCCGGTGGAATTGATCGCATCCACCACCACGCGAAAGGACCTTTCAGATATTGCCGGTACATTGACCAGCGGATATTCAAGGATCGCGTCGATATGTTGCTGCCCGTAACTTTCATCGGCTATTACCGTACCCAGCCGATCCACCGGGGCAAAAGAAAAATTCTCTTGCTCCGCCAGCACAAGGATTTCCGCACCCAGTTCCGCGGATATAAATTCCCCCTCTCCATTCAGCAGTTTGAGGGCATTCCACTCACGGGGGTTATGGCTGGCCGTAATGATTATCCCGCCGTCCGCCCGGGCCATCCGTACCGCCATTTCCACAGTAGGTGTCGTCGACAGTCCCAGGTCAATCACTTCGATCCCCATTCCCGTCAGGGTATTTACCACCAGGTGCTGGATCAGGGCCCCGCTGATCCGGCCATCGCGTCCCACCACGATCCGGTTTCCCTTTTTGGAACCGGCAATCCGGGTTCCATATGCCGCGGTGAATTTCACCACATCCAATGGGGTAAGATTTTCCCCGGGTTTTCCGCCGATCGTACCCCGGATTCCTGAAATACTTTTAATTAATGCCACATGGTTCGGTTAAGGCGGCAAAAATACAGATTCGGACCCAACCGCTTTTAAACAGGTGGCTTACATTTGCGGATGCCTCCGAAAACCTGGTACAAGGACTGGTTCAGTTCACCCTATTATCACAAGCTGTATTTTGAGCGGGATGACCGGGAAGCGGAATCATTTATCCGCAGCCTGCTGTCCCATCTGAACCCGCCGGCAGGGTCCCGGATTCTGGATGTGGCCTGTGGCAGGGGCCGGCACAGCAGGATTCTGGCTTCGATGGGCTACCAGGTCACGGGGATCGATATCTCCGCCGCCAGCATTGGGGAGGCCCGGCAATATGAAACCGGGAACCTCGAATTTTTTATCCATGACATGAGGCTTCCCTTCCGGGTCAATTACTACGATTTTGCCTTTAACTTTTTTACCAGTTTTGGTTATTTCCGCACCCGACGGGAACACGACGACGCCATCCGGACCATTAGCCGTAGCCTGAAACCAAACGGGGTGCTGGTCATCGACTATCTGAATGTACACTTCGCGGAAGAACACCTGGTTCCAGAAGAGAACCGGACTATCGGCGAAACCTTGTATACCATCCGGCGCTGGAACGACGAAAAGCATTTTTATAAAAAGATCATTGTCACGGATGAGGCGATCGGGAAACCGGTTGAATTCACCGAAAAAGTGGCCAAGTTCAGTCTCGGAGACTTTACCGACATGCTGGGTTACCAGGGATTGCAGGTGGAAGAAGTATTCGGGGATTACCGGCTTGGGAATTATGATGTCAGGAAAACCCCGCGGCTGATCCTTGTCGCGCGTAAACCCGGTTAATCCTTCCTGTTATTCATCAGCATATAACGGGCAGTTTCAAAATAGGCCTGGGTGAATTCCGAAAGTCTCTGGCGCACGGAGTCCTGTATGGCTTTGGGTACTTCCTTTTGCATATAATGCATGGGAAAGACCGCCTCCTCCCTTGAATTGATATTCCGGGTAAAATAAAAATCATTTGTCACCACCCCGATCACATCGGCCGTATTGGTGACAAATGCGAAATGATTCTTTTTGCCGGGATCAAGCAGGTCGCGACCCAGCGTGGTGTTTACATAAGATGCATGCAACATGCCCGCTATCGTGGGCAGTACATCGATCTGCGATACCACTTCTTCATGCCGTTGCGGGGCAAGCAACTGCGGAGCATAGAAAAGCAGGGGTACGTGTTCATCGGTAAGCCGCTGATCGGTCCAAACCGCAGGATACATCGCTTCGGCGTTACCCGCCACTCCGTGATCTCCGACAAACACAAACAAGGTGTTGTGAAAATATTTTTCCTTTTCGGCGGCATTCAGAAAGCGGCGGACACAGTAATCAAAATACCGGAAGCTGTTGAATTCTTCGATCGACTCAAACCCGTATTTTTTCAATTCATCCTCGGGTATCTTCACTTTTACAAAATCAGTATCTGATGCGGCCATGGTCCGGTCGTAAGGCCGGTGATTACCGGATGTTTGGATATAGGCGAAAAAAGGACGGCTGGCATTCCTGAAAACGGAGTTGGCTTCCAGGAACAACTCCTTGTCGCTGATCCCCCATACATTCACTTCCGGAATTCCAGGCCTCTTCCCGGTATGCATCTGGAGACCTTCAATGTTGTTCAGCAGTCCTTCAAAATTGCCGAATTCAGGATCCCCCCCGAGGAAATAGTGTTTGTCGTATTCCGCAAAGTCGTTGACGATGGTATGTTGTTTTACTGCTTCGGGATTCCGGCTCGAAAATTTGAAAAGCTGCGCATCCGGGATGCCCGACAGGATGGCAAACAGCGCCCGCGCCGTGGAGAAATGCGGAGTAAAACAACGTTCAAAAAAAATTCCCTGATGAGAGATCGAATCAAAATAAGGGGTGGCATCCAGCGGGTTGCCACTCATACTGCTCTTGTACATGCTGTAGGATTCGCATTGTACCAATACGATATTGGGCTTGCTTTCCAGTGAACTGCTACGGGGACCGACCTGGCGGCGATATGAAAATGTGCTCCGATCGGGAAACTGCATCCATTCGGCCATAACCGGGAATGCTTCCCGAGCTTTGCGCTCATTATAATCGGGTTTGCGAAGTTTTAGTGTGGCGAAAAAATTCTGCAGGGGATTGATCGCGAGATAGGATTTAAAACTGTTGTTGAAACGGAAACAATCATTCCGGCTCAGGGGGGGCCAGGAAAAATTACCCCAGGCAAACAGGAACAGGATAAACGCGGCCACGAAAAAATATTTCCGGCGGTACGGAATTCCAAGCCCGTCAGTCCGGTTGATGACCTGCCAGTGGCTCCGGTGATACATCCAGCGGAAAAAAAGTACCGCCACCATCAGCCCCAGGATCATCCAGAACAATGGATAGGTCTGCTGCATCATTTTCCAGGAAATGCTGAAATCCTCGGCGAAATTCATGGCCCCGGCATCGAGGGGGGTCTTGTTATAGGAAAAGCTGCCAAATCCGGCTGCAAAAAAGAAAAAGAAAATAAAAGTGACAATGGCCAGGTACCAGGTCCACCATTTTTTGTTACGCGACGAGAAAAAAGGGGATAACCGGGGAGTCATACTCACCAGGACAACGGGTAAAAGAATAAAGGCGATCCACCTGAGATCATACCGGATCCCCATGAGGAAAGACGGGATGGCGTCACCAAACGAAACATTCTTCGGTCTGAACGCGATGAATGTGGCAAGCCGGTACAGGGTAAAAATGAGCAGGAAGATGACCAGGAGGTTGAACACCCACAGAATCGTCTTTGGTATTTTGTATCTTACTAACATAGCGGTTCACCTGCCAGGACTGTATTGCAAAATAAGCGAATTAAAGGACGTGGAAAGCATCAGGATCCCCAACGGTCCCCGGCCGGAATAGCTTCGCTTCCTGTACTTTTGCGACGTGATATTATCCGCGGCAACCATCTGGCAAACCCTGCTGTCATGGGACAGGGCCCTGTTTGAGAAGATAAACAGCGACTGGGCAAATCCCCTGTTTGACACGGTCATGCCCTTTCTCAGGGTCTCACTGAACTGGGTGCCATTATATCTTTTCTTATTGGTACTGGTGCTGCAGAATTTCAGGGTGAAAGGATTGTGGTGGGCCCTTTTCTTCATTGTCACGGTTGCATTAACGGATATGACCGGCACCTATGTGTTCAAACACAATATCGAAAGGCTGCGGCCCTGCCGGGATCCCGAATTCATGGATCATGTCAGGATGCTGCTGGATGGCTGTGCGGGTGGATACAGTTTTACTTCCAACCATGCGGCCAACCATTTCGGGATGGCCGTGTTTTTCTTCATCACTTTCAGGCACCTGATCGGCCGTTGGGCCTGGCTGGGACTGTTTTGGGCTGCTTCCATCGCCTATTCACAGGTTTATGTGGGTATACACTATCCTTCTGACGTGATGGGCGGGGCTATGCTGGGAGTGATCTTCGGTGTTACCACGGGACAGCTTTTCAACAAGCGCTTCGGATTTGCTATCTTCGATAATCAACCAACCGGTCCCGCTTAATGGATATTATCATTCTGGGTCTTTTAATCCTGCTTAACGGCCTATTTTCCATGTCTGAAATCGCGCTGGTATCCGCCCGCAAATCCCGGCTGGAAAGCCTGGCGGAAAAAGGGGACCGGAAAGCCCGCCTGGCGCTGGAATTGTCCAACCACCCCGAAACCTTTCTTTCCTCAGTCCAGATCGGGATCACCCTGATCTCGATCATTACGGGTGTGTATTCCGGGGAACGGTTCAGCAAAGACCTCAGACCCCTGATAGAAAGGGTTGATTCACTCCGGCCCTATGCCGATGCGATATCCACGGCCCTGATTGTGGTGGTGGTCACTTTTGTGTCCATAATTTTCGGGGAACTGATCCCCAAAAGGATCGGGTTGCTGCGATCCGAAAAGATCGCCAAAGCGGTGGCCGGCCCCATGCGCTTTTTTTCCCGGCTTTTTCATCCCATCGTCTGGCTGTTGAACAAAACCAGCAATATCTTTTTCCGCATTTTCAATATCCGCCGTTCAAAAGATGATGCCGTTACGGAAGAAGAGATCAAAACCCTGATCACCGAAGGCGCGGAAGCGGGCACGATTGATGAGGCCGAGCAGGAGATCATCGAACGTGTTTTTCACCTGGGTGACCGAAACATCACTTCGCTCATGACACACCGAAGCGACATCATCTGGTTCGGGCTCGACGACAACGAAGACACTATCAAGGAAAAGATCCTCCAGGAAACCCATTCCTCATACCCCATTTGTGACGGGAATATTGACAACCTGAAGGGCGTGGTTTCGATCAAGGACCTTTATATCTCCCCGGACACCACCAAGTTCCGAGACATCATGATACCCGCCCTGTTCATCCCGGAGAATAATTCTCCATACCAGGTGCTGGAAAAATTCAAGGAGTCCAAGATCCATTCGGCATTTATCGTGGATGAATATGGCAGTATCCTGGGTCTGCTCACCCTGAACGATATCCTTGAAGCGATCGTCGGGGACATGCCGGAACCCAATATCCCGGATTACGAGATCTTCCGACGCGAAGACGGCACTTATCTCGTGGATGGCCAGATTCCCTTTTACGATTTTCTAACCCGGTTTGAAAAAACAGAATGGATGAATGAGGGAGAACACGATTTCGACACCCTGGCAGGTTTCATCCTGCATGAACTTGAACGGATACCCAAACCCGGCGACAAGATCGAGTGGAAAGGATTCCGGATCGAGGTGATCGACATGGACGGTCACCGGATCGACAAATTGCTGGTAACCCTCAGTGATGAACTGAAAGAGGATATTGAAGAATAACAATCAGAATTCGATCGTCACTTCCTTGTCGGGGTAATTCAGTTTCGTACTTTTTCTCTTCCCCCCCACAATTACATGAAAAATATTCATCTGGTCTTCAAACATGTCGTACATGATACTGGATGTGATGGAAATGTTTTTTAATTCTGTCACACCGGGAACTTCTATATACCCGTAGGCTGCTTCGTGGTCATTTTCAAAACCGAGGTAATGAAAGGCAGCCGGTTTGCCATTTGCCCGGATGGCCAGGCGGCTAAATATGTATTTTTTAACCAGGCTGTCCATCGCGTTCTTATCAGGGGGATTGATCAGGTCGACCTTGGTTTTATAATTACGTGCCAGGGTCTTTTCAAAATCATCGGTAAATATCTTGCAACTGATCTCTAGGGTCTTTTCACCCGCGTTATGATTGATCTCAATGACACTAACATGAAAGGGATGGGGAAAGCCGGTGCCAGGGAGGTCCGAACCGGAAATCCCGGTTTTGTCGAGGTGGGCCAGCAACAGGATGGCCGGAATCCATGTAAATGACAACCATTTATTTACGAATAATGCCATTGAAACAATATTTTTCCGATTTACAGAACTCTGAACTACTTTCAAACTTCGGCACCACAGGCCCGGAACAGATGCAAATTAAACTCATCCGGAGAACAGGACGCCAATTTTAACAGATAAGATGCAGGACCTCGGTTTTTATTTCAGATTGGGATGGGAACATATTATCAGCCGGGACGCGCTGGATCACCAGCTTTTTATCGCGGCGCTGGTCGCGATTTACATGCTCAGGGACTGGAAGCAGGTGCTCATCCTGGTAACGGCTTTTACCATCGGTCATTCGCTGACACTGGCGCTGAGTGTATTTGATCTCATCCGGTTCAGCAGCCGCTGGGTGGAATTCCTGATCCCCCTCACTATTTTAATCACGGCCATCAGCAACCTGTTCCAGAAAAAATTCACTCCCCGTTCGGTCCGAATCAACTATTTCCTCGCCCTTTTTTTCGGGTTGGTACACGGTATGGGTTTCGCAAATACGATCCGGTTTATGCTGGCCTCCGACCAGCAGATCGGGTGGGGATTGCTTGGATTTAACCTCGGGCTTGAGGTTGGACAGGTGGTGGTGGTGCTTGTACTGCTGACCCTGGCCCAGGTATTGATCAGCCTGTTTAAAATAAACCGCCGGGAATGGGTGATCTTTCTTTCCGCAGGGGCATTCGGACTGTCTCTGAAAATGGTTCTTGAAAGAACTCCTTTTTAAAAAAAATATTTTAATACCAACAAAATACACATGAAAAGAATCCTTGTATTGCCTTTCTACCTGTTCCTTATGACGGGCCTGGTCCGGGCACAGATCCAAAATAACAGTGCCGCCAATCATGCCAATAAGTTTGAACAACTGGCAACCATCCTCCCCACCCCCAATGAGCAACGGACCGCTAGCGGGGCCCCGGGAGCCAAATACTGGCAACAACGGGTGGACTACGATATCAAATGTGAATTGGATGAATCCAACAACCGGCTCAGCGGGTCGGAGACCATCACCTACTTTAATAACTCGCCCGATGTGCTCACCTATTTCTGGATGCAGCTCGACGAGAACCAGCACAGCACGGTGAATAATGCCAATTACCAGAACGGCCAAAGGCTACCCAACCAAGCCACTGATAAAATGCTGGACCGGGCTGAAGAGTTGACCAGTGACAATGGTTACGGGGTGAACATTATGAAAATAACCGATGCGGCTGGGAAACCTCTCCAGTACACGATCAACAAAACCATGATGAAGGTTGATCTGCCGGTTGCCCTTAAGCCTGGACAGAAATTTGTTTACCGGGTCGACTGGAACTACAAAATTGCGAACCGGGGTGATTTTATCCGGTTTGGCGGGGCCCGTGGCGGGTACGAACATTTCCCGGAGGATGACAACAACAATTACACGATAACCCAATGGTATCCCCGGCTCTGCCGGTACAGTGATGACCAGGGCTGGCAGAATCACCAGTTTACGGGGCGGGGCGAATTCACCCTTTGCTTTGGGAATTTCAAAGTGCAGATGACCGTTCCGGCCGATCATGTCGTTGGAGCCACCGGCGAATGCCAGAATTATGCTCAAACACTCAGCTCCACGCAAATGGCCCGCTGGCAAAAGGCACAAACTGCCAAGGAACCCCAGCAGATCGTAACCCTTGATGAAGCGCTTCAGGCATCCAAAACAAAGAGCAAGGCCAAAAAAACATGGATCTATAAGGCCGACAATGTCCGGGATTTTGCCTGGACCAGCTCCCGACGTTTTGTATGGGATGCGATGCCAGTGATGGTCGAAGGAAAGAAAGTGATGGCAATGAGCTATTACGCGAAAGAAGCGTACCCGATATACAGTAAGTTTTCCACCAAAACCGTGGCACACACCCTCCGTACCTACTCTAAATTCTCCTTCCCCTACCCCTACCCGGTTGCCATCAGTGTGGAGGGAAACCAGGGAATGGAATACCCGATGATCTCCTTCAACCCAGGCAGGGCGGAAAAGGACGGCACATATACTGAAGGGAGTAAGATCGCGGCCATTCTTGTGATCATCCATGAAGTGGGGCATACTTTTTTCCCGATGATCGTCAACAGCGATGAGCGCCAGTGGTCCTGGATGGATGAAGGACTGAACTCCTACCTGCAGTACCTGACCCAGGAATTATGGGATAATAAATTCCCGTCGACCGGCGGGGTACCGGCAGATATTGTCAATTATATGAAACTGCCGAAAGACCAGCTGGAACCCATTATGACAAACTCGGAGAACATCAGGAATTTCGGCGCCAACGCCTATGACAAAGTTGCCACCGGGTTGAACATTCTCCGCGAAACCATCGTGGGGCGGGAACTGTTTGACAATGCCTTTCGTGAATATGCCCGACGCTGGGCTTTCAAATCCCCCACCCCCGCCGATTTCTTCCGGACGATCGAGGATGCCACCGGGGAAGACCTCGACTGGTTTTGGAGAGGCTGGTTTTACGGAACCGATGCCTGTGATATCTCCATTGACTCCGTGAAACACGCTGTGCCGGATGTAAACGCAAATCCTTCCCTGGTGAATGATACGGTCGTATACCGCGCCTTGCCCAAGCCCGCGGTCAACGACTTTGAGGACCTATCCAAGATCCGCAACCGGCAGGACAAGAATATCGAATTTGAAACAGACCGGGATACCAGCTCGCGCGATTTTTACTGGCGGTACGCGAGGGATCTTGAAAAGTATGATACCACCAAATACCCAGTAACGGTTCGGGCACAAACTGAAATGCTGGATGAAGCAGGAAAGGCCAAATACGGGAATAAGCATATGTATGAGGTATCCTTTACCAATAAAGGAGGACTGGTAATGCCCATTATCCTCGAATGGACCTATAAGGACGGATCTAAAGAAATTGAGCGGATTCCGGCACAGATTTGGCGAATGAATGAAAAGAACGTAATCAAGACTTTTGTGAAAAACAAGGAAGTGGCATCGATCAAACTAGACCCTTACAAAGAAACCGCGGATATTGATGAATCGAATAACGTTTTCGGGGACATACAGGCCCCTAGCCGATTCAAATTATTCAAGACCAAACAAAATGTGACACCGGCACCGGGGATCAACCCGATGCAGAAAGCCAAAGAGAAAAAAGGATTCTGACCCCGGGAAAAGCCTCCGGTCCCTTCCGGCCGGAGACTTTGATTTTGCCTAAGTTTGAATCACTTTCCATACAACTTTCAAATATTTAAAAAAAACAGCATGAGACGTTTCAGTTTATTTTTCCTGGTTTCCGGTCTGACCGCACTTACCGTTTCCGGGCAAAATCTTCAGAACAACCCGGGGAGCAACCACGGGAATAAGTTCGAACAGATGGGAGGCATTCTTCCCACGCCTAATGAATACCGCCTTGCCAGCGGTGCCCCAGGGCCCAAGTACTGGCAACAACGCTGCGATTATGATATCAAATGTGAACTGGACGAAAAAAACCTTAAACTAACCGGCAGCGAAACCATCACCTATTTCAATAATTCACCGAATGAACTGGTATACCTGTGGATGCAGCTCGATGAGAACGAGCACAATAATCTCCGGAACGCGAATTACCAGACCAGCAACACGATGAACCGGCAGGTTTCCCCGCAACAATTAAATCGTCCCTCAAATGACAACTCCGATAACGGGTATGGATTCAATATCCGGAAACTAACCGATGCCACCGGCAAAACCCTGAAATATACGATCAACAAGACCATGATGCGGGTGGAGCTGCCTGCGGTCCTGAAGCCCGGACAGCGTTTTGTTTTCAAGCTCGATTGGGATTATAAACTCGCTGACCGTATGTCGATAGGCGGGCGCGGCGGATATGAATATTTTCCTGAAGACGGGAACCATATTTTCACCATGGCACAATGGTATCCCCGGCTTTGCGTATACAGCGATTTCCAGGGCTGGCAAAATCACCAGTTTACCGGTCGTGGTGAATTCGCCCTGACCTTTGGAAACTTCCGGGTGGCAATGACTGTTCCGGCCGATCATGTAGTCATGTCTACAGGCGAAGGCCAGAATTATCCCGCCGTTCTGAGCCCCGCCCAGTTAGAACGCTGGAGGAAAGCACAACTTTCATCAGAACCGGTGGAAGTGGTTACGCTTGCGGAAGCCAAGGCCGCGGAAAAGCA
>JBMSNP010000021.1:0-43913 GCA_049421765.1 Chitinophagaceae bacterium | reverse complement strand
ACCCCATCTGCCCGTTTTGCTGCATTCAAGATCAGCGTACAGGATTATGTGGATTTTGATGATAACCGGCTTACCGGTGTGAACATCTACGGAATTTCGGAAGATTTCCGGGAAATTCAGCCAATCGATATCGCACACGGCCGTTTCCTGTCAGACGCGGAATTCAGCCAGGGAAGTGCAACGGCCGTCATCGGAAATGAAGTGGCGGAAAAGCTCTTTGGCACAGCGGAAAGAGCCGTGGGAAAAATGGTGACCGCCCGTGGTAAAAAAATAGTTGTGACCGGTGTGATCAGGAAACAGGGAAAGACCATTATCGGGGGTTGGCAGTTCGACCAGAGTATTATCATGTCGTACCGGTTTGCGAGGAACCTGATGGACGAAAAAAGAGCGGACCCCCTGATCCTGATACAGGGTCATGAGAATCTGAGCAGCAAAGCCCTTAAAGATGATCTGACAGGGACAATGCGGGCGTTGCACAAACTTCCTCCCACCAAGGACGAAGACTTTTCACTCAACGATGTAAATGATTTCAGCGAAGCGATCAGTTCCGCGTTCGTGAGTCTGAACATGGGGGGTTGGGCCATTGCTGCATTGTCCCTGATCGTGGGGATGTTTGGAGTGGCCAATATCATGTTCGTTTCTGTGCGGGAACGAACCAGCCAGATCGGGCTCAAAAAAGCGGTAGGCGCCAAGAACAGGGTGATCCTGGCTGAATTTCTTCTTGAATCCGCTTTTCTCTGTATCATCGGGGGGATGATCGGCCTGACGATGGTCTTCCTTCTCACCAAAATACTCACGAACGCGCTGGACTTCCCCGTATTTATTTCAACCTCAAACATGGCACTTGCGATCATTATTTGCATCATTGTGGGAGTGCTGGCCGGGTTTGTTCCTGCCCGACAGGCTGCACGGATGGATCCGGTTGCAGCGATCAGAAGTAAATAAGTTAAATGCTGAGATTTGAAAACGGCTGATGAGTCAATCAGAAATATGAAAACTAGTTTAAATCAATATTGATATCTCTTTTCTTTACATGATTACCATCCTGGCCATAGAATCCAGTTGTGACGAAACTTCTGCGGCGGTTTGTCGTGACGGTCGGATCCTTTCCAATTATATTGCCAACCAGACCGTCCATGAAAAATATGGAGGGGTGGTTCCTGAACTGGCGAGCCGGGCCCATATGCAGCATATCGTTCCTGTTGTACAAGCCGCCCTAACGGAAGCCAAAACGGAGCTTGGGGAGCTGGATGCGATTGCATTCACCCGTTCGCCGGGTTTGATCGGCTCACTCCTGGTGGGAAGCCAGTTTGCAAAATCGCTGTCACAATCGCTGGGCAAACCCCTGATCGCCGTTCATCATATGCAATCGCATGTACTTGCCAACCTGATTGATGAGCCACGTCCAGCTTTCCCCTTCCTGTGCCTGACTGTTAGCGGGGGTCATACACAGATCGTATTATGTGAATCCCCATCTAAAATGAAAGTGATCGGTGAAACAATCGATGATGCTGCCGGCGAAGCTTTTGACAAATCTGCCAAACTGCTGGGACTCCCCTATCCGGGTGGCCCCTTAATCGACAAATATGCCCGGGAGGGAGATCCAGGGAGATTTAAATTCCCAGAACCCCAGATTCCAGGACTTGATTTCAGTTTCAGCTGCCTAAAAACTTCCATCCTGTATTTTTTACAGAATGCGGGACAAAGCCATCAGTTCCGGGCCGGGCTTGCGGCTTCGGATGAGGAAAGGGAATCGTTTATCCGGGAAAATCTTCCGGATATCTGTGCTTCCATCCAGGACCGCATAATTACGATCCTACTGAACAAGTTAAAAAAAGCTTCCATTGAAACCGGTATCCGGGAGATTTGCCTGGCGGGAGGCGTGTCTGCCAATACCGGCTTGCGGAAAGCCTTTGAACAAATGGGAAGAAAATATCACTGGAATACCTATATCCCCGCATTTCAGTATTGCACGGATAATGCCGGCATGATCGCCATAACCGGTTATTACAAATACCTGGAAAGCGCTTTCTCCGATTTATCGGTCAGCGCCACGGCCCGTGCAGAATGGGAATAATCCGTATGGCAAATTCATATTTCCAATTCAAGCATTTTACGGTATACCAGGATCGTTGTGCCATGAAGGTAACGACCGATGCCTGTCTTTTTGGTGCCTGGGTAGCGGATTGCATCAGCCATAGCGGATTGAAGAATGTCCGGGTTCTTGATATCGGTACGGGCACAGGCCTTCTGGCCCTGCAGGTTGCGCAAAAAATGGAGGTACCCGATATTGATGCCATTGAAGCCGATGAATCCGCGGCCGGGCAGGCCCTTGAGAATGTGGGCGGCTCACCCTGGTCTGCAGGAGTCCGCGTATTGCATGGGGATGCCCGGGTTTACCCCTTTAACCAGACATATGATATCATCCTGAGTAACCCACCCTTTTATGAAAACGAATTAAAGGCCAATGACAGGCGTGTAAATATGGCCCGGCATGATGAGAGTCTTTTACTGCATGAGTTACTTCATATCATCCGTAAACAACTCAGGCCGGGAGGCCGTTTCTTCCTGCTGTTACCCTGGAAAAGACAGGAATCGGTCAGCCAGGCATTTTCCTCTGCCCGACTTTCGGTAAGCCGGGTTGTAAAAGTAAAGCCGGCCCCGGACCATGAATTTTTCAGGGTCCTGATTGAAGGCACACATACAGGAAAACAACAGATGGAATCGATCAGCGGAGAATTATGTATCCGGGATGAAAATGAGGAATACAGTAACGCGTTTACAGATCTTCTCAGGGAATATTACCTCTATCTGTGAAAACGCAGGATTGGGTCTTATGTATTAAGGCCGAGTGCATAATCACTCAGATATGCGTACCCCGGAGTCAGTTTACCATTTTTAGCAATCGTGGCCCTATTAATAATTTCAGATCCCCCTCCCACCAGGTCTTCCAGAACATGCTTGATCAGTTGTTCACCGAAATACCTGCTGGCATCACGGGGTAATTCATTGGGCAGGTTCCCTACCGCCATTATATCAACCGAGCCGGGGAGATAGGGTGCGGTTTTTTGAAAACTCTTCCGGTCCACACCATAAACCGGGTCTTCAATCGACTGGTCCCCGATATTGATCGGAACAGAGCCATTTACGTCATCCGTGATGTCCGCGATCGTCTGGATGATAAAGTCATCGGAAAGAACCACCTCTTTTTCAAAAAGCCGGGGAATTCCGGTTTCCCAGTATATCCCGTTCATCAGGATATCCGTTTGAGAGATATAAGGGGTAAAACGGCTTTCATAATGTTCCGGACGGCTGTGAAAATCGTCCCGGTTATATTTACCAGTTTCCTTGTGCCGGTAAAGATCCGCTCCGCGCAGTTGGGTATAAACCGGGTAAGCGAATCTCCTTACCAGGTAATCTTCAGGCTCCACTTCATGAATACCCATCAGGTTCATTACCTCAAGGATCCCGTGAGCAACACGTCCCGAGCCGGTCACTGCTATTTTTACATTGGGCAGCCGCAAACCAAAATATGTATGGATCAACTCCCTGAAACTACGCTGCTTATAAACTCTTTCTAAAGTAAATAACCCGGTTCGATTACCGTAGGCCATCATCCCGTTATGTGCGCCAACTACCCCTGCGAAAAAGCCAAACCCGATGATACGCTGACCGTCTTCATGTTCCAGGCACTCATAATCGATCAACGTGATTTCTTTTTCAAGGATGGCCCTGAGCAAAAGCTGGTTATGGGGTTGTTTCTTTTTGGTATGAGAAAAGAATAAATAGGTTTTACCGGGTACCAGTTGATCCACCGGTACTTCCTTGATACCCAGCAGGAGGTCACAATCTTCAACGCTATCCACCACTTCGGCCCCCGCAATCAGGTACTCCCGGTCTGAAAAGCAACGGTTTCCTGAACTTTGTACAACAACGCGCACATCGGGGCTGTTGCGATGAATCCACTTGCATTGTGCTGGTGTGAGAGCCACCCTGTTATCGGCCGGGACCTTTCCCTCCCGGATCAGGCCTATCCTTGTCATACAGCCGTTTATGGTTAGATTAATGCGGTAAAGTTGCCGCATAAAACCTTCTAAAACAAACTGATTTAGCTCAGTCATCCTTCGGAAATAATGTTTTAACTTCAATCAGTTTTAGGATTTTTTTTGGTTTCCGGGGTTACCTTTTCACGTTGTAAGGTGACTCTTTAAAAAGACCCGGGATGAATATGAAGGTTACCATATGCCTCGCGGCAATCTTATCGGTTGGCTGGATCTCCTGCAGTAAATCCGGGACACCCGGTGATCCAGCAGATAATGGGCCCTACCAGCTCAGTTACGGGGATTCCATCATATATCTGAAACCCACTACCGGCGACTATATCATTTCCCCGGTAAAATACCGTGCAGGTGTTTACGCTGGTTTCCCGGAAGGGATTGAAATCGATGATGCAACCGGAGCCATCAATGTTTCAAAAAGTGAAACCGGTCTTCGTTACCGGATCACGCATGTATCACCCCAGGGAGATACCACCAAAACCATGGTGGTGCTGTCTGGAATCACTTTTTCAGATCATTTTTATATTCTTTCCACCGGGGATACCGTGGCACATCCTGTTTATAATGCCAGCCCATCCCGCGTACTCCCGCTTGCCGGTTCGAATTTCGATGAAGGCAACCTCGCCAATGGAGGCGGATGTGCGGTACGGACCGATAACGGAAAGATCAACCTTGCTGAGAGCATCCGGAGCGGAATTTTCGGCTCTAACCCTCAAAATGACGATAAAAAGGAAATCGAAATCAAATACCGGATCAATGATGCCAGCGGAAAATCACTTAATAAACTAAAAGTCTTACTATACTGGTACAATTCCATGGCAGATATTCCCCAGTATGTGTGGGATATCCTCAACGACCGCAGTTCACAGGGTGTATTTCTGCGTGGCAGTTCTGCAGCGGATGCCTCAGAAGCAGCCCGGTTGGAACAAGCCGCCAAACCCAGGCCTCCCTGCGTGATAATAGTTGACCATTAATGCAGATCAGCGGTTAATTTTGATAAGCATTTGGCTTATCATGCATCGATTTATCATTTTCATATTCTTTTCAGGTCTGCTTTACCTGGGGTTGTCTCAAACAGGTCCGGCCCCTGCCAAAGCTTCCCTGCTGTCGGTTTATAAGAGCGCCGACCAGGTATACCTGAAAGCCGAAGACTGGGCAGTCCGTTCTGAAAAAGATGACGCATTTGCCGATAAAGCCGACCAGGAATACCGTCGGGCACTGGGTCTTTTTATGCGTTTGCTCCCTGATGCACAAAAGACCGGGTATGATTCGTTGTTATTCTTTATCAGGCTGAAATCCGGGCTGATCGCTCATTATTTTGACAGCCTGGAACTTGCAAAATCTCTTTACCTGGGATCACTTAGTCTCCGGGGGAAACTTGCCCTTGCTGATTCCCTGTATTTTAAACCCTGGTTATTCTCGGGAAGCATCCTGTATCGCCAAAACCAGCTTGACTCCGCGATCGGGAACCTGCGGGAAGCAGAAATACTGAATAACCGATACGGAGGAAAACTGGACGGATCAGAAAGGCTGTTCAATCTCCTGGGTGTGATCTACTATGAAACCGGAAATTTCCGGCAGGCAATCAATTATTTTCAAAAAGCCCTCGATTTGTTATCGGAAAGAAACCCGACCGAGCAAAGCCTTCGGGCAAATTACCAGATCAATATCGGCTCCACCCTGCTGAAACTTGAGGAATACAAGGAAGCCAAAAAGATTTTCGAAAATGTCCTTGAAACCGGGATTTTCAGCAATGAACTATATCATAAACTGGCATTGATCCATCTCCGGGAAAATGATTATGCAGGCTCGGTGGATTTACTAAAAAAGGTCGCTTATCCCAACAGCCGAAAAGAGATCGACCTGTACCTGAATAATGCAGAGGCATTTGACGGCCTGGATCAACCTGATTCGGCCGAACATTATCTGCACCTGGCCCTGGCAGAGAACCTGAAATGGAACGGCCGGCGGAAAAACATTTCATACGGGTTGATCCTGAAATTCCAGGCAGACCGGCAAGCGAAAAAAGGACAGTATGCGGAAGCCCTCCCCTTTTACCAGCAGGCCCTTCAACAGTTTGACAACGCATTTGACGATCAGGATTTCCATTCAAACCCCACCGGATTCAGCGGGGTATATTCTTATATAAATCTCTTTAAAACGCTGACAGACAAAGGAGAGACCCTGGAAAAATGGTATGCACAGGATAACCGTACTGCAACCCTTGAATCGGCCCTGTCAGCATACCGGTCGGCATTTAGCCTAGCGGATCATGTGGAGCGGTTCTATAATTCGGATGAAGCGCGTTTGTTTCTTGGCCGGATCAAACACGCCGCTCACAGCCGCCCCATCGATATCGGGTTGAAGCTTTTCAAACTGACCGGGAAAAAAGAATATCTCGAAGAAGTGTACCTGCTGGACCAACGCAATAAAGCTTCCGTACTGGCTCTCAATATCAGGCTGCAGGAATTGGCTTCCGGGATTGGTCCAAGAAATGAAATATTTCGCAAAGAAACCGAAATCCGTACTTCGATAACCCGCTTCTCATTAAAAGCGGCGGTTATTACGGATAGTACCGAAGAAGCCCTCATTAAAAGCCAAATTCGTGACCTTGAGATCGAGTTGGATAAGATCCGGGAAGAGATCAAGTCTGACCCCCGGCACCGGGAATTGCTCTCACAGGAAATGATACCTTCCGTTAATCAGCTTCACCGTATCCTGGACAATTATACTGCCATCCTTTCCTTTCATATGGCTGAGGAAAAAATACTGGTAATGATCATTACCGCTAACCGGTTCAATTACTACGAAGTTCCTTTGACTCAGAAATTCCTCCGGGAAGTAGAATCTTTACAAAATGCCCTGCACCAGGACCAGCCCGGTTACCGGTATGCCGGAAAAGAGCAGGCCGCCTGGCTCTACAAGGAACTCATGGGCCCGGCGATGACCTCGCTGGCTCAATCGAAAAGGCTTATCATCATTCCCGATGACGAACTTCACTACCTGCCTTTTGAAGCCCTGGAAGACGAGAATGGAAATTATCTCGTTAAAAAATTCGCCATTCAGTACCAGTATTCCACGGCCCTTCTCGGGAACAAAGCCACGGTATCACCAACAACACCCATACTCTCCTTTGCTCCATTTGCAGGTTCCGGATACCGGGATTCCGCTGTTTCCCTTGGACAATTACCCGCTTCGGCAGAGGAAGTACAGTCCATGAACGGTAAAATCCTGCTCGACAGTGCAGCGACCAAATCAAATTTTTTGAAATGGGCCAACCGGTACCGGGTGATCCACCTCGCTACACATGCGAATGCCGACAACCAGGATCCTCAGCTTTCTTACATCAATTTTTACCCGGGCACACCGGCTTCCCGGCTTTATGCCCCCGAGATATACGACCTGCAACTCGACACGGCCAGCCTCGTGATCCTGAGTGCCTGCGAAACCGGAACTGGTCAGTTGATCAAAGGGGAAGGCCTCATGAGCCTGTCCCGGGCATTTGCATATGCCGGTTGCCCAAACATTATCATGTCGCTCTGGAAAACCGAAGACAGGGTTACCGCGTTTATCACGCAGCGGCTGTATTTCTATTTGGAAAAAAATGAAACAACGGACAGGGCTCTTCAACTGGCCAAAACAGACCTGATGAACAATCCCGATTTCGATCCTTCCCTAAAGACCCCCAACTTCTGGGCTCCTCTTGTGCTTATCGGGGAATACCAGCCTAACCACAAACGCAGCAACTGGCCCTGGGTCGCCGGAGGGATCGTGACCATCCTGCTGGGCTATTATTTCATGAAAAAAAGAAAACCTGCCGCAGGGAGTCCAGCGGCAGGTTGATGCTGTAATGCAGCGGAGTTTTACACAGGTTTAATTTTATTGATGAAGTGTGACCGCCTGCAGTCGGGTGTCTTCCCCGGTTCGAACGATGACATTGTTGATAACTGTATCGCGGTACCCGTTCTGACCATCGTATAGAATTGAATAATTTCCTGCGGAAAGTCCAACGATTTTGAATTCTCCATCTCTGTCGGGTATGGCTGTCGCCGTATCTGCACCTACAAAGGCCTTGATGATCGCATCGGCAGCTTCCGGAAACACTTTTCCCTCAATGCGGCCGGTTTGGCTCCGGGAAAATATACGTAAGTGTGAACGGAGTCTGTAACCGTTGTTGTTGCCGCTCCCGCTGTTATCCACTTGTATGGAATTGCCCGCGTCAAAATCGATCCAGAATATAATCCGGCCATCCGGGGTGATTTCGAACTGGTGATCGTCGAGGTCAACTTCCACCTGCCGGTCGTTATCATTTACCCTGAGCGGGTATGACTGCCCGTTTAACATGGCGGAGTTTTGTTGTCCCAAACCAAGCCGAATCTTCCGCAAACGGGTATTTGGCAGAATCCCTGTGCCAAAAAGTGTATCCAAACCGTTCCGGAATCGAAGAATATTGTAAACACCCGTACGAATATTCAGGCTGATCCAGCCGCCGTTACTAAGCGTATCATCTTCAACTTTGATCTCAAGACGCTGGATATCGATGAAAACGCTGTCAAATACAGGGGTGGCATGATCGGTAAGGTAGATGGCTACCGGGCGGGGGCCATTGGGCACAGTCCCGGATTGTTCTTTCTGGCAAGACAAAAGAACCAGGGTAATTCCGGCAATAATTACAATTACGTGATTCAAATTGATTTTCATGGTTATTCTTTTTTGATTACACATTCGTAGATAAGTACTTTCCGGATCCATTTTTGTAACCAAATACCCGGATAAAAATCATCCGGGATAATCAAAAAAGCAGATTAAAATGACTATTCTATTCTTCATGGACAAAAAAAAACCTCCCCCCTTCGGGGGAGGTACCATTAAACAAGGCAAGCTCTATCGCCATTTTAACATCTTTACTTTCCAGATCATCCGTTTGCCGACAGCCTGGTGAAATTTATGGGCCGGGTCGGTTCGGATCTGGTTCAGAAGTGGAAGCGCCAGGTCGTAGTCACCGTTGCGGATATAGCTGAGTGAAAGATAATATTCCGACTCATCCTTAAAGAACGGTTGCTTCGATTTGGAAGCCGCTTCAAGCACTTCCCGGAAGCACTTTATCGCCTTTGGATCATCTTTCAGTTCCATCGCAGCGATGCCACAAAGAAACTCACCCTCCGGAGAATGATCTGCGTCCGAATCATGAATCCTGATGACTTCGTTGTATTTTTTTTCCCGAAAAGCGGTTTCCGCAGCAGAATATTGAATGTCCTGGGCGTCACGGAGTGTCCCGAGTTCATAGGTTTTGTAATTCGCAGAAAAAACTTTTTGAGATGATAAGGTAAAGAAACTGTAAACAAGGTAAGCGCCTGCCAGCAATACGATGCTGGCTGCCACGGCCAATGCATTTCTGAATAACCGGCGTCCCCGGTTTATTGAAACCACGGGCGGGGCCAATTCCTCCATCATGCCGGCATGAACTTTTTGAACGTGTTGCCGAAGACCATAATACCGGATGGCTGAACGTGTTTGCTTCAGGTTCTCCCATGCAGATTGAACGGCGGGATCTTCAGCCAGGGCCGTCTCTACAGATTGTTTTTCCGTTCCTGTCAAATCCCCGTCGAGGTAACGGACCAATAATTCGGACATTCCAGGTGTAGAATTATCCATGTAAAAGGTTTTTCAGGGTTTTTTTAATATGTGGCTTTGCGTCAAGCATTTGTTCCAGCTGTTTCAGGCATTTGTACTTTTTGTTCCGAACCACCTGTTCGTTTTCGTAATCAGTCTGCTCAAGGATCTCCCGCATCGAAAGATTTTCATAATAAAAAAGGACCAGGATCTTCCGGCATGTTTCACCAAGCGAGGCCACCAGGTCAGCTATGGTCTTTTTCTCCTCCCGGTCAATGATCGACTCCGCTGCATCGTCTTCCAGCCGGTCCTGCCCCCTTTCATATTTCTCTTCCCGGGCCAGTTGCCGGCCCCTTCTCTTCAGTTCATTCAGCCAGGTATGCCGGTTCATGGAGTACAGAAAGGTTTTGATACTGGAATCTCCCCGAAACTTGTTCTGCTTTACCAGGTCGATGAAATTCACAATCACCTCCTGGAAAACATCTTCCGCATCCTGCCGGCTGCCGCTATTGAAAGTTATATATGCAGATAACTGTTCAAAGTGGCTCCTGTACAGGGTTTTAATGGATTCTTCCATCCTCCTGCCCGATCTGAGGTTTTCCAAAATCTCCTCATCCGGGAAGTTTCTTATTACTTCCATGCCTTGTCCTTTATTTGTAACCAAACGAGCTAATTTTGTAACCTAAACTAAGCCTAATTTAGTAAGAAAAGTCCCGTATAAAGTACAAATGGCATGACATATTTTGACCTCTTTGAAATACCCATTCAACTGCAAGTTGACAAAGCCCAGATAACCCGTAAGTACTTTGAACTCAGCCGGAAATACCATCCAGACTATCATTCAAACACATCACCCGAAACCCAGGCGGAAGCACTTGAAATGTCGGCCCTGCTAAACCGGGCTTACCGGGTTTTACAAAACCCGGATGAAACCATCCGTTATGTGCTTCAAATCAAGGGAATTCTTGAAGAAGAGGAGAAATATGAATTGCCGGCCGATTTCCTGATGGAAGTAATGGAAATAAACGAATCCCTGATGGATAGCGAAGACCCCGGCACCCGGGAAAAGATCATCCGGGCCATCGGGATTTTGGAAGAATCGATCAGGGTTCCGGTTCAGGATATCCTCACCGGTTACCGGGAGGGTCAGACTCCTGTTGATTCCTTGCTAAAGGTGAAGGATTTCTTTTTCAAAAAGAAGTATATAGACAGGATCCGGAAGCAGCTTGACGGATAAACGCCAGGTTCCAGCGCTTATTTTTTCATTTCAGATTTTACATTTATCATTCTACATTTGCCCTCCGCCCGGGTGGCGGAACTGGTAGACGCACTGGACTCAAAATCCAGCGGTAGCAATACTGTATCGGTTCGATTCCGATCCCGGGCACAAAAGGCTTACCTGCCAGGTAAGCCTTTTTTATTACATTTTCCCCCGGGCAAAAGCCGCCTTCGTTCAGATTTACCCCCCCCGACCGCATCCTATTGAAGCTTCAGGTCGGCTTCTTTTACATCCCGGCTATTCCCTCCGATAAAAATTTTAAAATCCCCGGGTTCCGCGACAAACTTTAAATCGCTGTTATAAAACTTCAGGTCATTAACTGATATTTTAAATAAAACCTCCCTGCTTTCACCCGGTTTCAGGAAAATCTTTTGAAAACCTTTCAGTTCTTTTACCGGGCGGGTGACTGTTCCAACCAGGTCACGTATATATAGCTGTACCACTTCTTTTCCCTCTCTGCTACCTGAATTGGTAACGGTGACCGAGGCCGTAACCGTTCCTTTGGAGTTCATTACCTGGGTGCTGAGCCGGACCGGGCTGTATGTAAATGTTGTGTAGCTGAGGCCGTATCCGAACGGATATAAGGGTTCATTGGATACATCAAGATAATTGGACCGGTATTTTTGAAACCACTTGCCTTCACCAATAGGACGTCCTGTATTTTTATGGGCATAGTAGATAGGTACCTGGCCCAGGTTCTGGGGGAAGGTTGTAGTCAGTTTCCCCGAGGGATTCACATCTCCGAACAACACGTCTGCGATGGCATTTCCAGCTTCGGTTCCACCGAACCAGGCATTGAGGATAGCCGGTACATTTTCCTCCTCCCATTTAAGGGTCATCGGCCGACCTGCAAATAACAATAAGACCACCGGTTTACCGGTTTTGAGTAGGGCCTTCAGTAAATCTTTCTGAACCTTTGGGATCCCGATATCTGTTCGACTGGAGCTTTCCCCGCTCATTTCAGATGATTCACCGAGGGCCGCTACGATCACATCTGCCTTTTCCGCCACAGCCAGCGCTTCCTTAAGCATTTCGGCATCAGACCGGCTGCCTCTTCCCAGTGAACGGCCAAACATAGTGGCCCGCATCTCGTAATTGCTGTCAGCCACGAGATTTGAACCTTTCGCATATAGAATAGTTGCTTTATCGCCAACAGCATTTTGCAATCCTTCCCGTACTGTAACGGCCGTCTTCAGGTCGGTTGATACACTCCAGGTACCGGGCATATTTTCCTTTGTATCTCCCAAAGGACCAACAAGTGCAATCGTTCCGGTTTTTTGGAGGGGAAGAACATTTTTTTCGTTCTTCAGTAATACAAAACTTTCTGTTGCGATTTCCCGGGCCCGACGTAGGCTGGCCGGAGTGAAAACATCGGTTGCGGAGCGTCCCGGTTTGCAATACCGGTAAGGATCTTCAAAAAGCCCCAGTTTATATTTGGCTTCCAGGATCAGGCGACAGGCAAAGTCGATCTCCTGGAGTGTAACTTTTTTTTCCAGCAGTGATTTTTTCAAGGTGGTAAGAAAGCCCTCTCCCACCATATCCATATGGATCCCCGCCTTCATGGCAAGGGCGGAAACCAGTTGCAGATCACCCATACCGTGATGCATCATCTCGTTGATACCGGTATAATCCGTTACAACAAATCCCCTGAATCCCCATTGCCGGCGCAGTACATCGGTCATGAGGAAACGATTTGCTGTTGCTGGAATCCCGTCAACTTCATTAAAAGAGGCCATTACGCTTCCTGCCCCGGCATCAACGGCCGCTTTATAAGGCGGCAGGTATTCATTGAACATCCGGATCCGGCTCATATCCGTTGTATTGTAATCAAGTCCGGCTTCCGCGGCTCCGTACAAGGCAAAATGCTTGACGCAAGCCATGATTGTTTTATCATTTTTCAGGTCCTTTCCCTGGTATCCTCGAACCATGGCTTTGGCGATCTCGGAACCCAGGTATGGGTCTTCGCCGCTTCCTTCAGCGATCCGGCCCCAGCGCGGGTCACGGGCAATATCCACCATCGGGCTGAATGTCCAGCAGATCCCCTCCGCACTGGCTTCCATGGCTGCAATGCTGGCACTTTCTTCTATGGCCTTCATATCCCAGGTACAGGATAATGCCAGGGGAATCGGGAATGTGGTCTGGTATCCGTGAATCACATCCATACCGAAAAGAAGCGGAATCTTCAGTCTTGACTTTTCCACTGCCACCCGTTGCATTTCGCGGATCTTGTCAACTCCCTTGATATTGAATAGCCCGCCAACTTTACCCTCCTGGATCCGTTGCCCCGTTTCCGAACTGATCGCCAGGCCGGTTACTATATCACCCGAAGCCGGCAGGTTTAGTTGCCCGATCTTTTCATCCAGGGTCATCCGTTTCATCAGACCGTCAATAAATAATTTCATCTTTGTCTGTTCAGCCGACTGTGCCGATATTCTCATTGCAGGCATAGCCAGGAAAACAATCATGACCCATTTCAGCCAATTCTTCATGGTTTATTTTTTATTTTCAACAAAAGAGGTTCAATGCTTATGGTTGCCATAACAGGAAAATGATCTGAAGGATATTTCAGAGCATAAGAATCCGTGATTGTGGCGAATTTACGGACCCGGATCTCAGGATTGGCAGAAATAAAAACATAATCAATGCACCCTTCAGGTCTGCTACTGAATTTAAATCCATTCCATGTATCTGCTTCCCCGTATACCATTTCACTTACCGTTCGGGCATTGCGCAGGTATTGGAGTATATACCGGCAAGGTTCATCTTCAGGACGTGAATTAAAATCACCGGTCAGCACCACAGGCAAACCCCCGGTGTTTAATTCGCCGATCCTCCGGACGATCAGTCTGGCTGATTCCAAACGGGCATTCGCGCTTATATGATCGAGATGTGTATTGAAAACCCAAAACTGCTGCCCCGTTTTGTTGGACCTGAACAATCCATAGGTACAAATCCGCCTGCAGGCTGCACCCCATCCGAATGAAACGGAGTCAGGCCATGGAGATAGCCAAAAAGTAGAGGACTGTAGAAGTGTAAACTTTTCTTTCTTATAAAAAATGCAGGAATATTCCCCCTCTTCCCTGCCATCGTCCCGACCCACCCCGATCGAAGCATAATTTTCCAGATTATTGAGCAGGTAATTCAGTTGATGTTGTAAAACTTCCTGTCCGCCTATAAAATCTGCCTCATGGTAGTTCATCAGTCCTGCAACCTTTCCCTTTCTCAGTTCCCACCGGTTCTCCCCGTCGGACTCCACATCCAGCCGGATATTAAAGCTCATTACACGGATATCCTCCTGTGCGCTAATCACCTGAAGAAAGATAAACACTGCCCCGAAGCACAAATAAAACTGTTTGCTCATTTTTCGGTACTATTTAAACCCTTTGCCCCGCTAAAAAACCATCGTGGCAATTGACCTGGGATGGGCTTTGATCTCCACAGCCTGCCCTCCAACCCAGAGAAAATATGGTATTTCCCTATTCTCCTGGTTCATGACAACCACGACCGTTTTTCCGTCCGGGTTCCGGAAAGCTGTAGTAAGCAACTGGCTCCGGCTGGCCGAAGCAGCAATTCTTTTCGCGCCGGGTTTTATGAACTTGGAAAAATGGCCGATATAAAAATAGGCATTGGTATAAATCAACTCACCGGTTTGGGTATCCCCGTGAACAGGAGCAAAACAAAAATTCTCCACATGATTCGGTCCCCCCCGCTCATCAAGCAGGATATTCCAGTCGGTGAATCCCACCATCCCGTTGTTAAAATCCTGGATCATGGAGCGACCATACTCTTCTCCCAGGTCCCATGACTTGTATTTGCTCCCGTTAAAACTTTCCGCACATCCTTCGGTGAAAAAAATATTGGCCTGCGGGAATGACTCATGTACGCGACGGACATTGTCGTACATCGGAGTGCCTCCACTCCAGTCCTCATACCAGTGAAACCCGATACCCCAGATATATTTAGCCGCTTCGGGGTCTGAAAAATAGGTCTGTGCGCGCTGGTAAATCAGGTCGCGGTTATGATCCCATACAATGATCTTTTTATCCATTAATCCTTCCCGGCGCATGACCGGTCCCAGATGTTTTTTCAGAAAATCCCTTTCCTCCTCAGCGGTATAAATGCAACTTTCCCACCGTTGCTTGGCCATGGGCTCATTTTGGATGCTGATTCCCCATACAGGAACCCCTTCCTTTTCATACTCTTTTATAAAACGGGTGTAGTACCTGGCCCAGCTGTCATAATAAGCCGGTTTCAATTTGCCGCCCTGTAGCATGTTATTATTATCCTTCATCCAGGCTGGCGGGCTCCAGGGACTTGCAAAAAGGGTAAGCTTGCCCCCCGCCGCCTTCATGGCTGCTTTGATAAACGGAATTTTAAATTTCCGGTCGTGGTCAATATTGAAGGAAACCAACTCTTTGTCATTTTCCTTTACATAGGTGTACATATCGCTGCTGAAATCGCAACTGTTGATATTTGTCCGGGCGACCGTATACCCGATCCCGTTCTCTTTATCAAAATAAGCTTTCAGCAATTCCTGTTGCCGTTCGGCTGGTAACCTGTAAAACGTTTCAGCTGAAGCGTCCGTCAGTGCGGCACCTATGCCAAGAAAAGTCTGGAATTTGCGTCCCGGATCCACAAATACACAGACCTGCGTTTCCAAAGGCTGCCCCATTTCCGTGAATTCCAGAGTTTGCGTATGGGATAAGCGAAAATTGCCATGCTCAGCTGTGGTGTAAACCTGTACTTTCTTTTTGTCCTGCTTACCTGAAACAGATCCGGAGCTGTTGAAAACAGAATCCAGGCCAGGTACAGCGATCAGTGACAACAACCCGGGTATAATCCAGTTTGATTTCATCGCAATGGGTTTATTTTGGTTTCAAATATACGCCTCCGGTGCCTTTGAAACCAATGATTCCGGGTTGTGTTTGAACATGTGTAAACCCTCTTCTGAAAGAATGACAGGTGAGATTTCGTAAGAACCTTTTTCAGTGGTCACGATTTGAATAAAAAAGTCACCTCCTTTGAAGGGGATATTCCATATCAGCCGCAATGTCAAGGTCACCTATCTGATAAACCCGGGCAACTCTTCAAAATAATGTGACTGCTGGCGGTCGAAAAGATAATCCTTGACTCCGAAAACAAAGGATTTAAAAGCCGTATAGATCTCCCGGTTGAAGTTGAGCAATGTAGTGATCTCCGTTTCGCTGAGTGAGCCGGCTATGCTCTCCATGAAAAACTGGCGGAGCACATCATTATAGCCACTGGTAACCGAAGTGTAAAGTTCAGCCAGTTTCTCCACTGTAGGTAAGGTTTCTCTTGTCTTTAATTCATACAAATGGTTGCAAAACTGTCCCACGCGTTCCTGGGTTTGCCGGTAAAACCCAAACTTGGTGTCATTCGATGATTTTTCCAGTTGTTCCATATCCGGAACGGAATCCTTGATGCTTTTGGCAGCGTACATGAAATTCCTAAAAGCAGAAACAAGCCGGTCCATCTTTTCCGTCTCTTCTTTTAATGCCACACCCTTTTGCACCCGGATATTGAACCCATGAATTTCACCATACAGGGCCTTGATTCTCTCGTATTTTTCCGGGGGTGACATACCCCGGAAACTGGAATGAAATTCCATCCGGCCGGCGTAGGGATTTTTGATCCCGTAGCTGCTTAATGTAAAGTCTAGAACTGTATTCAGAAAATGATCACATTCCTTTTCGAGCGCAACCAGGGCCCCTGATGGAACCCTCGCATCAGCATCGTGTATGTACATGGACTCCTCCTCGTCTTTCCGGTACAACCTATCTAGGAAACGCCCGAATATGCCGAGGAACGGGTAAAAAAGAAGTATCCCGAGAATATTCACCATCGTCTGGAAAAACACCAGCGCGATCGTAGTCTCCCGGATCCCGAAATTCTCCGTTACAAGCCTGCTCAGGGGTACCAGGAAAGAAAGGACCAGGATCGAAGTGATACAGTTGAAAAGAAAATTGCCGAGCGCCACTCTCTTTTTGGCGGCCGATCCCCCGAAACTGGCAAAAAACAATTTAATGGTTGTCCCGATCTCGGATCCTAGCATCACAGCAATTCCGTCGACCAGCGTGATCGCCCCCGTAAACAAGGCACTCAGGGTAATAGCCATAGTGGCCGAGCTCGATTGGATCAGGGAAGTGATCAGAAACCCGATTACCAGGAAAAGGACCAGCGGAGCCTCCGCGTACTGCCGAAGATTTACGACCGTGACAAAACCCTCCATACCGGTTTTCATATACCCGAGCCCGATGAACAGGAAACTTAATCCCAGGAAAAAACGGCTCCAGTTATACCACTTTCCGTGCCGGTTAAATACGGCATAACCCAGACCGGCAATTGCTGCCACGGGTAGTGCCAGCCCTTCGATATTAAAAGTAAACCCTGCCAGGGATACAAACCAGCCCGTAATTGTGGTTCCCAGGTTGGCTCCGAGGATCACTGCCAGGGCATTGGACATCGTGATGATACCTGCTCCCACAAAAGCAAGGACCATCAGGCTTACCACCGAACTGCTTTGGAGGATCGCTGTAACAAGGGCACCGCCACCGATCCCTTTTAGTTTGTTCGAAGTATGCTTTTTTAGAAACAATTTAAAAGGACGCCCCGCGAGCAACTGGAGCGACTCTTCCAAAAAACGCACCCCCAGCAGGAATATCGCGACACCCGCCAATACCTTCCATATGTCCGGTATGCCCATAGCTGGAAATTAAACAAAAACCGGGGCTGTTTTGAAGACCCCGGTTTGTCTGCTGTATAAAAATTCAAATCTGAAACACAAGAAGTCAGACCGGGTCTGCAATTCCAATCATTTCATCCAGTCTGCCTTCCCCGCGGTTTCACCCATTTTACTAAAAACAAAAACGCACAGCTTTTGAAACTTCATTCCCCTGTAAATTTAACCTGCCCGGCCCGTCTTAGCGGTGAGAACTGTCAAAACCCGGGTTGATTATTGTCATGGTTGTCCCGCTTTTCAAATTGTTTAATTACATATTCAAGCTTAAATTTCTGTTATGTCAAGCGGGGATTATTGCTCTCGCAACCGAGTGCAGCTGGTAAGAGGGGGGAAAGCCTATTTTGAATTGCTTCACGACCTGGTGGCACGGGCCCGGCGAACGATCCATCTCCAGTACTATATTTTCACGGAAGATGAGACGGGTCGGAGCCTGCGGGACGCGTTGGCGGACGCTGCCGCGAGGGGTGTATCGGTTTTCCTTCATGTAGACGGGTATGCCTCGCAAAAGATATCCCGGGCTTTTATCCGTGAACTGAAGGAAAGCGGTGTCAGGTTCAAATGGTTTGAACCCCTGTTCCGGAGCCGCAAATTCTATTTTGGCCGAAGGATGCATCATAAGGTTGTGGTGGTGGATGGCATCTATTCCCTTGTGGGCGGCGTAAACATCAGCGACCGGTACAATGACATGCCCGATTCGCCGGCCTGGATGGATATGGCTATCTATTGCGAAGGAGAAATCTCCCTTGCAGCACACCTGCTTTGCCGCAAAATGTGGGGGCCGGCCGCAGCTTCGGGTACTATCGACGTAAAGCGAGCCGAGCAGTTCTTTGCAGCTATCCCGGAGCGGGACTATCATTCTGTCCGTTTACGCCGGAATGACTGGGTGAAACGTAAAAAAGAAATTACAAAAAGCTATCTCCAGATGTTCCTGCAGGCCGAGCAGGAGATCCTGATCATGTGCAGTTATTTTTTACCCGGCCGGGCCATCCGCAGAGCCCTTCGAATGGCTTCAAAAAGAGGTGTCCGGATCCGGGTAATACTGGCTGGTCATTCGGATGTTATGATCGTCAAACATGCCGAAAGACATCTTTATGACTGGCTCCTGAAATACAAAGTGGAGATCTATGAGTACCAGCGAACGGTACTTCATGCCAAAGTTGCCATGTACGACCACCGCTGGGTAACTGTCGGTTCATACAACGTCAATAATATTAGCGCCTATGCCAGCCTGGAATTGAACTATGATGTCCGTCATCGACCCTTTGCCGCGGAAACCCGTGCCGGGCTCGAAGATATCATCGCGAGGGATTGTTCCCGCATCACGAGAGAAAATTATATTTCATCTACCGGATTTTTCCGGGGGATATGGCAGCGCTTCTGCTTCAGTTTTATAAGCACCATGCTCTCGCTGTTTACCTTTTATTTTAAACAGGAAGAATAAAGGGAATCATTTTCCCCTGATACGCCGGATAAGCGAACGGAGGGCTTCCCGGTCCCAACCGGCAAAACGGCCCCTTTGCACGACCAACCTGTTGGCCCCGGGATATTGCAGGTAATAATAAAAAGCAAATGGCGCCCGGATATCTCTCCAGCCGATCATCTGACCGAAACGGAGATCATTAAAGATGAGTGTGTCGTTTTGATTTTGTACCGCATAAAACCCTTTTGAAAACCGGAGCAGTTTTTGCAGGTCTGCATGACCGGCCACGGGTTTCAACAGGGAATCCTGGCGGGGAACAAACCGGAAATCGATCTTTTTCTCCCGGTCAAATACGGATCGGTACCCGATATAACTGCCTGAATCGGCGGATGCCACCACGTACCAAAGCCAGTTGTTGAGCGGTGTGGGCGTGGTAAAATAATTTTTGTAAGAGATATGTTGATCACGGAATATGGCACGTGAGTCATGATCAACCCGGATCTTATTGAGCCCGCAATACAAGAGGTAGGCCGTACTGATTCCCACACCAAACCTTCTCCACCAACCCCGGGACGGATGGTTTTGTTTCATGAAAATCAAAACAAGGAAGGCGATCCCCAGCCAGACGGAATAGAACGGGTCGGCCACGTAGATCCAGTTGTACGAAACACGGTGATGACTGAAGGGTTCAAACCACCCCACCCCATATACATTCATCCCATCAATGAGCAGGTGTATGAATCCCTGAATTGCAAAAAACAGAATCCATTTACGGACGGAAATATCATGCGGCCGGCGCCATCGCTCTGCCAGCATACCGAGCAAAGGGGAAACCAGTAAAACGAACAGGATGGAATGTGTAAACCCCCGGTGCCCAAGGAGGCCATCGGACGGGTTTAACCATAATGCACTGATAAAATCGATATCCGGTACGCTTTGGGCCACGGCTCCCAGCAACATGGCACGTTTACCCAGCTTACGGCCGGCAAATGCGTCTCCGATACAGGCACCCAGGGCTATATGCGTAAGCGAATCCAGAGAGCGTTGATTAACAGGTTATGAAGCCTGCTGCAGGAACAAAGGAAGCCCGGATTGCCACTCCCCGTCAATATACAATTCAAAAGCATAACGTTCCGGTTTCGGGAACTGCAGCTGGTTAAAGTTAATTACAATATTGATCGATACAAATTTCCCTGCCGGGGGCTTGCCGATATTGAGATTCCCTTCCACCGGTTTAATTATTTCCTTGCCTGAAGAGTCAATCAACCGGAGTTTAAACTGGTGTTCACCGGCTTCCTTCTCAGCAAAACGCATTCTGCAGGCAATGCTGCAAGCGGGGTGTGTAACGGGAAACTGGGGAGCATTGATGGTATCAAAGGTCCCGACAATGGTCAGTTTGGAATTGTTATCCTGAGCGAAATCGGCTAATGTGAAAATCTCTGTTTCCATGATATAGTTTTAATGATGAACTTTTAAGGCCGCAAATAAAGCACCATCCCCCGCCGGCCTGCCAAATATGCAGGGGAATACCAAAGTTCAGCATTCTGTCATTGGAAAGTGATGATTATCACAGATTATTATCCATCCTTGAAATCAATTTCCGAAGGGATGTTTCATCATACTGGGCGTTGTCGAGGATATAACGAAGTTTCGGGTCTTCCATGAAGTTGTAATACTGGGCCAGCTGGTTCCTGAACACATCCGTAATATGGATCATGCGGCCTCTTTCATAATCAAACATACGCTCGGTGGTTGTCAGGTACCGGTATTTTTGCACAAGCTGGATCATTTGTTTCCCGTCGTACAGGAAAAAAAAGGGCGTTTTTTCAAAATAGGTGAAAAGAGAAAGTTTCCGCCCGCTGTATAGCTGTCGAAGCGGAATTTCCTGGATCGCCGTGCTGTCAATATTTCGGATCTGGAAATTATAAGGATCCAGGTACTCCAGGTTCCGCAATAAAGTGACCACCCTGACGCATTCGTTTTGTTCCAGGTTATAGTCAATTTAAAGTTCCGACCAGTTTAAGTGATGAGTAAAATCCGTTTCATTTTTCCGGTAATAAAGACCACTCTCGGTCCAGTTGTTCCTGTTCCAGTTGACCTGACCCCGGAGTGTATCCCCTTTCTTGGTGACAATAAATCCATCCAGGAATTTACCCCGCTGTGCCCCTGCTGGGCAGGCAAGTACTATAAATATAAAAAACAGCAAGAATCTCATAATGGTCTTAATGTGGATTATAAAATTAATAAAAACTCAGCCCGGCACCTGTGCCATATCCTGCTAAACGCAAAAAGCAGCAAATGGTTGCCCCAAAAGCCAAAATCCGGAATCAACCGGGAATAAAAGGAATCATTAACAGGAAAAAATCACTTCGAAGGATTGCCGGGGATCCCGGGGGGCGCTTTCGGCCCTTTTGTTCCCTCCAGGATCGATTTTTGGCTATACCCGTTCTCCGCTGAAGATCGTCTTTCCGGCCGGAAGATCATTTCCGGGAAAGCTCCCAATGCTGGATCTTATCCCCGGGAATCAGGTTTTCCGGGGATAAAAGACAATTAAGGTTTTACGGGATGGGCAAAAAGAATATTACCTTTACCAAAACAGTTTTATGAATCTTTTTGTTGCCGGACTGCCCTATGACCTGGATGATGCAGAACTTGAGGAAATCTTTGAGAAATTCGGCAAAGTCCTTTCCGCCAAAGTATCGATGGACCGGGAAACAGGGAAAAGCCGGGGATTCGGATTTGTCAATATGGAAAATGAGGCGGATGCAAAAGACGCCATTGAACACCTGAATGATATTTCACTCGGAAAGAAACCCCTGGTGGTAAAAGCAGCTGAAGAAAGACCCGGGGGTGGCGGAGGTGGTTATCGCAAACCGGGAATGGGTTTTGACCGCAGGAGATATTAGTATTACCCGGCAATTATACAAATTGTAACGTCTCCCGTTTAATTACTATCCACAAGTATGGTGGCTTTTACAGGCACCATTTCATTTTCCGGCCGGTCAAAGCTGATGGTGAAATACCAAAACCCTGCTGCCCTGCACCCCCCGTAATGATTCCATTCTTTTAACAGAAGTACAGGCATGTACCTGTCCTGGTATACCGCATATGTGAACCAGGCATGACAATCACCTCCCGCATTTGTATGCCATACTGTTTTCCGGGTATCCGAAACCTGGTTGACCAAAGTATCCTCTCCAAAAAAAATCCGGCCGTTTTGCCTAGCAGAATCGGAATTTTCCATCCTGGTCTCCGAAGGGATCTCCTCAAAGGCCCTTGCATTGTTCCTTACCCGCCAAACCCATTCTTTCCGGCACCGGTTCCGATGACATGTACTGACACCCAGATCGTGCCGGCAAGTCTGCAGACATTGTTTGCATTCAAAGGATCCCAGGATATGCAAATTGCTAAAATCAAACCCTGCAAATTCCTTATACCGGGTATACCCGAAAAGCCGGTATACATCGTTTGAACTGATCAAATAAATAAAGGGTGATTTTTCAGTTTTTGACAATTGGGAAGAATCAAATGGTTCCCGGGACGGAAGAGTGTTCAGAATAAAGAGAGCAGCGCTGTCTTTTTCAAAAAGAGGCACCTGGGCATGCGATATCCCCGCCAAAAAAAACAGAAAGAATAGTCCGCGCATAAAACAAATTCCGGGAAACAAATTAGACTCTAAACCCATAATACCGCTACCGTGTACACGGTATTTTTCACTAATGCTTAAGGTTTCATCCTGTTTTGGGAGAAAAAATAAAGTCAGAAAGCCATCAAGGAAAATAAAGCCCCCTACGTGACTGTGTACTGAATGTAATCAGACATAAAAAGCCCCCGCTTATTCGGCGGGGGCCAGGCAATTCTTAAATGCTGTGATTATTTTACTTCCTCGTACGGCACGTCCGTAACGTTGTCGGCCGATGTCTGCCCATTACCCTCGGCTCCGCCGGCACCAGGTTCTGCTGTTTCCTGGGAAGCCTGCTCCTGGGTCGACTTATACATATCCTCACTGGCGGCTGTCCAGGCTGCGTTGAGTGACTGCATGGCGGTTTCGATCGCGGCCATATCCTGGTTCTTGTGTGCTTCCTTCAGTTGTTCCGCGGCATTTTCGATAACGGTACGTTTATCCTGCGGGATCTTTTCCCCGTATTCCTTCAGTTGTTTTTCAGTCTGGAATACCAGGCTGTCAGCCATATTCAGTTTCTCTACTTTTTCCTTCTCTGCTTTATCAGCGGCTTCATTGGCCTTGGCTTCCGCCTTCATCTTTTCCACTTCTTCCTTACTCAGACCGGAACCTGCCTCAATATGGATTTTTTGTTCCTTCCCGGTTCCTTTATCCTTTGCGGTTACGTGGAGAATCCCGTTGGCATCGATGTCAAAAGTGACTTCGATCTGCGGAACACCCCGGGGTGCCGGGGGGATCCCATCCAGGTTGAAAATACCGAGGCTCTTATTGTCTTTGGCCATGCTGCGCTCTCCCTGGAGTACATGGATCTGTACACCAGGCTGGTTGTCGCTGGCTGTTGAAAAAACTTCTGACTTCTTGGTCGGGATGGTGGTATTCGAAGGAATCAGCGGGGTAAGCACACCTCCCATGGTTTCAATACCCAGCGTAAGCGGAGTAACGTCGAGCAGCAATACATCCTTTACCTCGCCCGTAAGAACAGCCCCCTGGATGGCGGCTCCTACAGCCACCACTTCATCGGGATTCACACCCTTATTGGGCTTTTTACCAAAGAATTTTTCCACGATCTCCTGCACTTTAGGGATCCTTGTCGATCCACCCACCAGGATCACTTCATCAATTTGGGAAGTGGAAAGACCTGCATCCTTTAAAGCGGCCTCGCAGGGTTTAAGGCAACGGGCAAATAAGTTATCTGCCAGGGCCTCAAATTTCGCACGGCTCAGTTTTTTGACCAGGTGCTTGGGAACCCCGTCGACTGCCGTGATATAGGGAAGATTGATCTCTGTCTCAGATGAAGAAGACAATTCCACTTTGGCCTTCTCAGATGCTTCTTTCAAACGCTGCAGGGCCATGGGATCCTTGCGAAGGTCTATGGCTTCATCCTTTTTGAATTCATCAGCCAACCAGTCCATGATCACTTTATCAAAATCATCCCCGCCAAGGTGGGTGTCCCCGTTGGTGGATTTTACCTCAAACACGCCATCCCCGAGTTCCAGGACAGAAATATCGAAAGTTCCCCCGCCCAGGTCAAAAACTGCGATCTTCTGGTCGTGCTTGGCCTTGTCCAGCCCATAAGCCAGGGCGGCTGCGGTGGGCTCGTTTACAATACGGCGAACGGTCAGTCCCGCAATCTCTCCTGCCTCCTTGGTGGCCTGGCGCTGGGCGTCGTTGAAGTAGGCCGGAACCGTGATCACGGCTTCAGTTACTTCATGACCCAGGTAGTCTTCGGCGGTTTTCTTCATTTTCTGAAGTACCATAGCCGAAATTTCCTGGGGTGTATATAACCTGCCATCTATGTCAATCCGAACGGTATTATTGTCACCCTTAACCACTTTGTAGCTCCAGTGAGTGATCTCTTCACCCACTTCATCAAATTGACGGCCCATAAACCTCTTTACAGAAGCAATGGTATTGTGGGGGTTGGTAATAGCCTGGCGCTTGGCCGGGTCACCAACTTTTCGCTCCCCGTTTTTTAAAAAAGCCACCACAGAAGGCGTTGTTCGACGCCCCTCATCGTTGGCGATCACCACAGGCTCGTTGCCTTCCATTACGGAAACACAACTGTTCGTGGTACCTAAGTCTATTCCTATAATCTTTCCCATGTTGTTATATTTTAATGAGTTCGATATAAGTTGTCAATCTTTGTGCCGCGAGCAGGAAAAGTGAAAAATTGGCAGATTTTGACCATCCAGACGACAGGGTTACGTCGAATTTCTTTTATGCAAATCGGCCTAAATTGTAATTAATTGATAACCATATACTTAATTTACGCTTCCGAATATTTTCTACTATGCAGAGAAGTCAACCTGCCAGCCCTAAGAAAATGCCCCGTTTTTTTGTCTGCCCGGGATGTCAGTCGGTTCCTGTATAGATACCGATCTTACCCCTGATGCGGGATGGGAATGTTTCGGGCGAATAAAAAATATACTCACCCGGACCAGCCTGGTTTCCTTTAACGATACTTCAAGGCTATTTTATGTCCACTTCAAGACGATAGAGGACCTTAAAAAGAGTCCGGTCCGGCACCCAAATACAAGATCAATAAATTGGCTAATCCCCAGACTAAAAAAAATAAAGGGCTTGACCAGATCCCTAATTACAGACAGTATATCGGAATGAAAGAAACAAGTATTTGCATGAAAAATACATACAGGCGAATTAACGTACCCGGGCTCTTTGCAATGAAAACCATCCCTTTTTTCACATTTCCTTTTTACCGGTTTATCTAATTTTGGCCGACAATCACGCGAATGAAAGGAAAAACCCTTTTTCTTGTTGTCGGACTAATTTTAAACCTTCTCTCCTATTCCCAAAAAATCAATCCCGCCAAACCCGATCTATCACCTGAGAACTTCCGGCTGGACTCCCTGCCCGATTCCGAGATCAATATCCCTTTGCAGGTAAACCTGAAGCCCCTTTTTACCATGGCTGAAAAAAGCGTGGACACCCTTTTTACTTCCCCTGGATACCCGGAAGAATGGGTGCAGGAGGGTTGCGATGTCCGATATAAATATTCATTCCGGAGAAGTCCCCTGCGGATAACCGGCGTGGGCAATACCATGTCATTTGGATTCACGGGGTATTACAAGATCATTGGTTCCACCCGTCTTTGCGTAAAAGGCACGGTGGTTTCTCCCTGGACCCCGGCCTGTCGCTGCGGGTTCAGTGAACCCGAAAGAAGGGTGAATGTTTCGTTTACCAGCGCGGTAAATGTTCTTCCCGACTACAAGGTCCGGATCTATTTCAAACGAAATGAACCCAAACCGCTGGACAAATGCGAAGTCTGCTTCTGGGGCCAGGATATCACTAAACAGGTCATGAAGGGGTTAACAACCGAGCTGGATCTTTCCCGAAAAGAACTGGAAAAAAGTTACGGCTCCGTTGATCTCAAGGACCGGATCCAGCAGGTTTGGGACCAATTGAACAAGTCTTACAGTCTTTATGGGCTGGGTTGGTTGCAGATCAACCCCGGCAGGTTCCGGATCAATTCCCTGTTTGTAAAAAACGATTCGCTTAACCTGTCCCTCGGATTATCTGCCAAACCTGTAATCGGATTTGAGAAACCGGCTGAAAAAAGTTCCTGGGTACCCAACCTGGGTACCCGCAGCGGGCAAACCGGCTTCAATATTTTCCTGGATGCCGTACTGAACTACGACTCGCTGGGTCTGATCATGAACCAGCAACTTGCGGGAAGGGAGTTCGATTTTAAAAAGGGTTTTGTGAAAAAGCATTTTGTGCTCGACAGCTGCCGGGTTTATGGCGGGGGATTTGACAAACTCGTGATCCGGATCGATTTTTCTGGAACCAACAACGGGGTCATGTACCTGACCGGCAAACCCCGGTACGACGAGGAAAAAAGATTGATCGAAGTAAAGGAGATCGACTTCGACATCAAATCCAGAAATATCCTGCTGGGTTCGGCCGACTGGCTATTCGACAAAAAGATCACCCGGGAAATCAGCAAATACGCCCGTTTTGAACTCGGCGCTTATATCGACAGCGCCAAATCAACCCTGAATGAGCAGCTGAATACAGAACTGACTAAAGGGGTTCGATGTTATGGGCAGATCCGGGATATCCGGCTCGCAGGTATCTACCCGATGCAGCAACACCTGGTCATTCGCAGCAATTGTGAAGGCAACCTGGCCATCAAAGTGGAATCCATCGATTTCAGTCTCTGACCTCCTCCTCTTCCGTAACCCGGAAAGAGTAATTTCGCTGCGCCACATAACTGAATAATATCACGATCGTGATGGTGATCACCTGGGCCAAAACGGGGTATAAACGGAATTTCTCCACCAGGATCTTCAAAAGCAGGTAGTTCAGTGCCAGGTTGAACAGGCAGATCATCAGGTACCTGAACAGCTGGATCCGTCCCTTCATGTTCGAGTCGCTGAAGACGACATATTTCGACATAAAAAAACCAACCGGGAAAGTGACACAGAAGGAAACGAACAGTGCGGCAATATGCCCTTTGAATGGATAGATGCCGATTTGAAAAACCTTTTCCTGAAATATGTTTTTGTAGCTGATGAAATAGACGAGTATACCCAGGACGGTATTCCCCCCTCCGGATGCTGCATACCGGAAAGTCTGAATGTTCATCAACCGGCGGAACGGCGGGTAGAAAAAGTCGATCAGTGGCAGAATGAAATCCCGGGCGCTATGGATATGACGGCGCATCGAATGGCAAAATACCGAGGAAAATCTGCAAATGACAAATTATTGATTTGAAAACTTTCCTGTTCGGGGCTCCTGTCATAAGATAAACACCCGGGGAACAGGGTTTGACACCCGTGGTTTAAACAGGACCCATGATAAACGGCAATTTGAAGGTTTATACATTGTCCGGGATTTTCTTCCCCCAACCTCCTCTCCTTTTGTACATTTGCAAGCTAACCAAACCCGCATGAACATCGTATCTGAAATAAAGCCCCTGGTGGCCCGGTCCCTGAAGGAATTGTACGGATTTGAGGCATTGGAAAAGGATCTGACCGTCAATACCACCAAACCGGAATTTGAAGGGGATTACACCCTGGTACTGTTCTCTTTTGTAAAGCAACTGAAAAAATCACCCGAGCAACTGGGCCGTGAGATCGGGGAACACCTTGTAGCAGGCAACCCGGATTTGTTCACCTCATTCAACGTGATCAAGGGTTTTCTCAATCTCACCGTTGCCGATAACTACTGGATCACGTTTCTGGAAAAAAACTTTGCAGATCCCCGTTTTGGAAAGCAGCCTGCACTTGGACGAAAAGTGATGGTGGAATATTCTTCACCCAATACCAATAAACCCCTTCACCTGGGTCATCTCCGGAATATCTTTCTCGGCTGGAGCATTGCACGGATTCTTGAAGAAAGCGGCTACGAAACCATCAAGAGCTGTGTGGTTAACGACCGCGGGATACACATCTGCAAAAGCATGATCGCCTGGGAACGGTTTGCCAATGGCGCCACCCCGGAGAGCACCGGGATCAAGGGAGACCATTTCGTAGGCACTTATTATGTAAAATTCAACGATGCGCTTAAAGCGGAAGTGGACAGCCTGGTGGCGGGAGGTATGCAAAAGGAGCTGGCGGAGAAAGAAGCTCCCATCATGAAAGCCACCCAGCAAATGCTGTTGGACTGGGAAGCGGGAAAACCTGAAGTGATCCATCTCTGGGAAAAAATGAACGGATGGGTTTATGACGGGTTCGATATCACTTATAAAAGGATCGGGGCCGACTTTCACAAAATGTATTACGAAAGCAACACCTACCTGCTCGGCAAGCAATTTGTGGAAGAAGGGCTGAAACAGGGCGTGTTCTTTAAAAAAGAAGACGGCAGTGTATGGATCGATCTCACCGCAGACGGGCTGGATGAAAAACTTGTATTGAGAAAAGACGGCACTTCGGTCTATATTACCCAGGACCTCGGACTGGCCCAGCAGAAATTTGATGAATTCAGCTATGACCAGAGTATCTATGTGATCGCGGACGAGCAGAATTACCACATGAAGGTCCTGAAACTGATCCTTCAAAAGCTTGGAAAACCCTATGCCGGCGGGATCTATCACCTGAGCTATGGCATGGTGGAACTTCCTTCAGGGCGGATGAAAAGCCGGGAAGGAACAGTGGTAGATGCCGATGATATCGTAAATGAAATGGTATCCGTGGCCCGGCAGAAGACCGAAGAACTGGGTAAGGTAAGCGACTTTTCCGAAAATGAACTGGCCGAGTTGTACGACATCCTCGCCCTTGGCGCGTTAAAATTTTTCCTGCTCCGGGTTGACCCCAAAAGGAAAATGGTTTTCAATCCGGAAGAATCAATCGACTTCCACGGGTTTACGGGCCCTTTTGTCCAGTATACCCACGCGCGGATCAAATCGATCCTCCGGAAAGCCGGCATGCCCCAAACAACTGATCCCGATGCTGGAAAAGAAGTGCTGTTGCGGCTGGAAAAAGACCTGGTCATCCTGTTGGAACAATTCCCGGCCGTTATGTATGAAGCCGTACAGGAACACAACCCCTCCGTGATCGCAATCTATGTTTTTAACCTGGCCAAGGCATTCAATACATTTTATACCGAACATTCAGTGATGAATGCCGAAACACCCGGTAAAAAGAACCTGCGTCTGCAGCTTTCGGCAATGACAGCCCATGTGATCGCCTCGGGGATGGGGTTATTGGGCATCCGGGTACCCGAACGAATGTAATAGTCCGGGCTTCGGTAAACCCCGGACATCAGGCCTGAACCTGTCAGTAAAAAAAAAGCAACCTGATACCAGGTTGCTTTTAAAAATAATATTTCAAACAGGGGCCGGTAATCCCGGATCAAAGCCCGGCCATCATCTTTTTCTGTTTAAGACCTGCCAGGGAAGGATCCATCTCAATTGCCTTGTCGCAGAGACGGGTTCCTTTTTCCATATTTTCCTTGCCACCTTTTTTCTGGTAACACATACCGATCATATAGAGTGAAGGAGCATTTTCCTTGTCAAATTCCAGGATCCGGTCCCAGTATTCCATGGCCTTGTCAAATTTGCCTTTCCCGTAATAAGCTTCTGCAACCATACTCAGGATATTCAGGTCGCTGGGTTTTCTTTTGAGGATTTCATCCAGCATCTCCACTCCCTTGTCGAGATCTCCGACATTCAGGTAGGCGATGGCAAGGTTCTCGAGGTAATCGTTGTCTTTTTTATACCCCTTTTCACCGGCCTCCAGGATGTATTTCAGGGCATCCTTGTCATTGTTCATGGCATAACATATCAGACCCAGTTCATACACCCAGTAGTTTTCAGTGGGCTTCAGGTCGATTGCCTTTTTGAAGTAAGGCACAGCGAGTTTGTAATTCATCATATCCGCATAGCTCCGGGCGATCAGGTAAGGGATCTCAGGGTTTGCGCCGTCTTCCTTTTCCGCGGCATTCAGGTATTTAATTGCTTCACCATAATTGTCGTTATCATAATGAACCCGGCCGATAAAAAACGCCACTTTCTCGGAAGGATCGGCTTTCTTGAGTTTATCGGCATACAGCAGGACATCTTCGCTCTGTTTGAGCTGGTAAGAAAGGTTCAGGAGTTTTTTATAAAGTTCAGGGCTCTGGTCTCCCATGGTCACCAGTTTTTTGTAGGTTTCCAGGGCAAGGTTGTAGCGGCGCAAATCATGATATGCGGATGCCAACTCCACGACTATTTCTTTTCGGTTGGCGTCGTACTTGGCGGCTTTTTCAAAATTTTTAAGTGATTCCAGGCGGCGGCCATTCTGCTTTTCCGTTAAGCCTTTTTGCAGAAAATAATCCGCGCTGTCGATTCCGGGGTTTACCGTGATCACGGATGTTTGTGAAAATACCGGCAATAACACCGGCAAAAGGATGGTTGTAAGGATGGTACGTCTCATAGGGCTTCAATTGGATTGGATAAAATCGGGCTACTCATGCAAGGTAATTTGCGCAAATGAGGAATCAAAGCTTAACCATTACAAATCAACCAAAACCGTTCCAAATTAGTATTTATTTCAGGACAATCCCGGCAAGGGGTGGTAAATTTACGGTCAGTTTATACGTTTTTTGATCACTATCAACCGGCTCACAACGGATTTCGGGGTTGAACACATCCCCGGTTCCCCAGTACAAGCTGGCATCACTATTGAATACTTCTCTGCTGTATGCCTTACCCTCTACCTGTATCTCCCAGTCATTCCACACCAACGGGCTCAGGTTCAGGATGACCAGCAGATCGTCTTCCGGTTTGATCCCTTTCCGTTTATAGGCCACCACGCATTCTGCCCGGCGGTTCAGGTCCGCCCATTCAAATCCTTCAATCTGGAACTGTTTTTCATAAAGGGCCGGTTCCGCACGCAAGAGGGAATTTAAATCCTTAACACAATCCTTTAGTAAACGGTGACAATCGAATTGTAACAGATCCCATTGCAATTCCGCCTTATAATTCCACTCTCCGGTCTGCCCGAACTCGTTGCCCATAAACAGCAACTTGGCTCCTGGATGGGTCCACATATACGTATACAGCAACCGAAGGTTGGCAAATTTCTGCCATTCATCCCCGGGCATCTTGTACAACATGGGGCTTTTCCCGTGTACCACTTCATCGTGGCTGAACGGCAGCATGAAGTTCTCGTCGTAGTAATACATCATGCTGAAGGAAAACTTGTCCTGGTGAAACGCCCGGTACAACGGATCGATCTTGAAATAATCGAGTGTATCGTGCATCCAGCCCATCATCCATTTCATTCCAAACCCCAATCCGTCCTGCCAGGTGGGTCTTGATACACCCGGCCAGTCCGTGGCCTCCTCGGCGATCGTCTGAACCCCGGGAAAATCCCGGAAAATCGTTTCGTTCAGGTCTTTTATAAAAGCGATGGCTTCCAGGTTTCCGTCCCCCCCGTACTCATTGGGTTCCCACTGGCCATGTTCTCTTGAATAATTCAGCTTCAACATGGAGGAAACCGCATCCACGCGAACCCCGTCTATATGAAAAATGTCGAACCAGAAACGGGCGCTGCTGATCAGGAAAGATTTGACTTCTCCACGCTTATAATTGAAAATATAACTGTTCCAGTCCGGGTGAAACCCCTTCCTCATGTCGGCATATTCATAGGTATGCGTGCCATCAAACATAAAGAGTCCGTGTGCATCATAAGGAAAATGGGAAGGAACCCAATCCAGGATCACCCCCACCCCTGCCTGGTGACAGGCATCGATGAGCCGCATCAGTCCCTGCGGATCCCCAAACCGGGAAGTTGCTGCGAAATAACCGGTACACTGGTAACCCCAGCTTCCGTCGAACGGGTGCTCCATTACAGGCATCAGTTCGAGATGGGTGAATCCCAATTCCTTAACATAAGGAACCAGTCGTTCGGTGATCTGGTCATATGTGTTGTATGATTCTTCATCATTTTTATCAGGACGCTGCCAGCTGGCCAGGTGTACTTCATAAACACTCCATGGAGCCTCCAGCGCATTTTTTCCGGCACGTTCTTTCATCCATTCCGCATCATTCCAGTGATAATACATATCCCAGGTAATGCTGGCCGTTTCAGGTCTTTTTTCCCAGAAATTGGCAAAAGGATCTCCTTTATCCAGTTTACGGCCCGCAAAACCCACGATATGGTACTTGTAAGCTTCTCCAAGTTTGAACCCGGGGATGAATCCTTCCCATACTCCGCTTTTATCCCACCGCGGTTGCAATTCATATTCATGGTTACGCCATTCATTGAAATGACCTTTTACTGAAACAGAAGTGGCATTGGGAGCCCATACACAGAAATACATCCCCCAAATCCCGTTTACCTGCACCGGATGTGAACCGAACTTTTTATATAAATGGTAGTGGGTGCCTGCCTGGTAGTTTTTTATGTCCTCATCGTCAAGCAGGGAATAGTTCCACACGGGTTTTGTGGTATCAATGAAATGCGTTTCCTCGTATTTTAATGGCTCCCCATTTCCGGTTTTTGCAGCAATTGATTTTTTCTTCCCGGGCTTGGGAACAGGCTTTCCGCCGGATGACTTTCGTTTTTTATGTGGAGACATTTAATGAGAGATTGTGCTCAGGTTCATTCTAAACATACACCTTTTTTTGTGAAATATTAAAAGCCTTGTTGTTGACTTAACTCAGGCAGCAAGACTCTGAACCTATTAGTTTAGATCAAAATAAAGGATGCTGAAAACCGGGGGAGCTTCGACAGCAGAATCCCTGTAAACCTCCTCATTTAAGCAACTCAAGCACCAGGCTTTCACCCGGCTCGAGTTGAAGTTCACCCAGCTCCTTTATTTTTCCGGTGACGACATTCCGGGTCTTTTCAAACCCCTTTAAACGCTCCCGGTAACCGGACCAGTCGGGTCGTATTTCTTTTTCACCGGCATTGGTGATTACCATGACCGTCTGTTTGTCATCATACCGGAAATACACATAGAGCCCGTCACGGGGGATGAATTGCATGGTGCGGCCGGAGGTAAGGGCGGATGATTTCATCCGGAAACGGGCCAGCTTGCTTACATATTCGAAAGCTTCGTCCTGTTTGTCGTTGCGGCCCGTTTTAAGAAAACGATTGTCCTTGGACTTGTCATCAGGCCAGCCGCCCGGGAAATCCTCCCGAACGGTTGCATCGGTGTTTACTTTCATATTCTTCATCAGCACTTCCGTGCCATAATAAAGCTGGGGGATCCCCCGAAGTGTAAACAACCAGTTGAATCCCATTTTCATTTTTTTCCAGTCCTCCCCTACAACCGAAAACACCCGGTCCATATCGTGGTTATCAAGAAAAATACAGTTGTTCATCGGGTTTTTATACAGGAAGTCCTGCGTCAGCGTGCTGTATATCTTAGAAACGCCGGTCAGCCATCCAAATGATTCGTTCATTCCGGCAAGCATGGCAAAACAGGTCTGGAAGTCAAGCATCCCTTTTGCATTATGCTTGAACGGGGTGTTCATATTGTTCTGGGTGAAATACGCATTGGCGACTGTGCTGTTCACCCAGGATTCGCCAAAAACCGTAAGCCGGGGAAATTCCTTTTCCAGGGCGTTGTTGCAGTCGTTCATAAACTGCTCATCGCAGTATTTATAGGTATCCACCCGCCAGCCATCGATCCCGAATTCCTCTGTGGTCCAGATGGCATGCTGGATCAGGAATTTGGCCACAAAGGGATTGCGTTGGTTCAAGTCGGGCAGGTGCGGTACAAACCAGCCGTCCAGCATTTGTGTTTTTTCCTGCTGGGAAACATAGGGATCATAAAAAACCTCTTCACGGTGATTCGGACCCTTGGAGCCCTGGGAAGTATTGAACCAGTCGTTCATGGGTTTGTCGATCGCAAACCAGTGAAAATTTCCGACATGGTTGTACACAGCATCCTGGATAACCTTCATCCCATTGCGGTGTAAAGCATCACAGAACAGCTTATAACCCTCATTTCCGCCAAATCGTTTATCTACCTGGTAATGGTCGGTAAACCAATACCCGTGGTAGCCTGCCACATGGTTTCCCCATTCATTCATCCGCGGCATGTCATTTTCTATCACCGGGGTGAGCCAGAGTGTGGTTACGCCAAGTTCCTTCAGGTAATCCAGGTGGTTTTCAATTCCCTTAAAATCACCACCATGACGGGCAAATTTATCCTTCCTGTCACAGGTCTGGTCGCGGTAAGTATTGATGATATCATTGGTGGGATCACCGTTTGAAAACCTGTCGGGAATCATCAGATAAATGAAATCTTTTGAATTGACACCCATTGCCCTCGTTTGACCATTAAGTGAACTTCTCTGTTTCAGTTCGTATTCCATGTCCTGGGCGGGTAATCCGCCGCCACTGAGACGAATGCGAAATTTACCAGGCCGGGTCGCCGCTCCGATCGTGATATTGATGAAAAGATAATTGGGGCTGTCGGCCTTTTGGATCTTCGTCACTTTCACACCCGGGTAGGTAATGCTTGCCTGGGTATAAAATCCAAAACTTTCCCCATGAACCATTAGTTGGAGGTTCGGGTTTTTCATCCCGGTCCACCAATGGGTGGGGTATACCTTGAACAGGTCGGCGCCAATGGCCTGAACAGTAAGGGAGAGCAGCAGTACAACTAATAATTTTTTCATAACCGGTTATTTATCTTTTATACGAAGTGTCAGCAAAGCGGCCAGGATCATCGAACATCCGCCTACAACGATCGTCATGATGGAATTCCCGCTGAAAATATGCCTGGTGAAAACACCCAGCAGGGTTGCGGCAAGGATCTGGGGTATCACAATAAAGAAATTAAAGATCCCCATGTATACACCCATCTTGTGTGACGGCAGGGCCCGGGTGAGCATGGAATATGGCATGGCCAGTATGCTGCACCAGGCCAGGCCGATACCGGCCATACTTATGACCAGCATGTTTTTATCTGAAAAGAGGTAAAAGCTGATCAGGCCAAGTCCCCCGGCTATCAGGGAAATCATATGTGCCGCCGGACGTGAGAATTTTTTTGCAAGCACCGGAAGCAGAAATGCGAACAGCGCTGCAAACCCGTTATAAAAAGCAAATAAGACTCCCACCCAATTCGCCATGTCGTTGTATTCCCTGGTGGTGGTATCCGTTGTGCCCGCCAGGTGCTGAGCCAGTGCCGGTGTTGAATAGATCCACATGGCGAACAGGGCGAACCAGGAAAAAAACTGAACGATCGCCAGTTTTTTCATCGTGGAGGGCAGAAAATTCAAATCATCCATCCCTTCCACAAACCCGTTCTGGCTTTTCCTTTTATGTAACCATCCGGCCAGTAACTGGCACAATCCGAATGCAGTGATTCCGCCCGTAAGCACGTACAGTTCTTTTTCCAGTTTTTCCGCAGCATTGCTATTGTACAGGTATAATCCGGCGGTTAAAAGCAAACCCAGGACCATCCAGATGGTACCTTTTCCCGTAAAAGATCCCGGAGCGGTCTTGATCTCCACCTGTCCGGCCTTTTCGCCCGTCTCCCCGGTTTCACCAAAGGATTTCATTTGCTCAGGCGAGTACTCTTTCGTGGTGAACACGGTATAGGCAATCGCGGCCATGTAAACGGCCGCCCCGATGATGAAAGAAATCCTGATGGAATCCGGTATTACCCCTGCTGGCGCTTCATTTGCGACCCCCATTTCAGTAAGAAGGTAAGGCAGCAATGAAGAGATAACCGCACCGATCCCGATAAAAAAACTTTGCATGGCAAAACCCGTTGTCCGCTGGGAATCGGGTAACATATCCCCGACAAATGCCCGGAAAGGTTCCATGGAAACATTGATCGAAGCATCCAGCATCCACAGCATGATGGCCGCCATCCAGACTTCGGTTACGTTGGGAAATACAAATAATGCCAGGGAGGCCAGGATGGCACCAACCATAAAAAAGGGTCGTCTTCTCCCCCACTTTTTGTGCCAGGTCTTGTCACTCCAGTGCCCGATGATCGGCTGAACGATCAAGCCTGTAAGCGGGGCGGCGATCCACAGGATCGGAATGCTGTCGATCGATGCTCCCAAAGTCTGAAAAATACGGCTCACGTTTGCATTCTGTAATCCAAAGGCAAACTGGATCCCGAAGAATCCGACACTCATGTTGATGATCTGGTTTATCCTGAGCCTGGGTTTCAGGCTGGGGGTAATGGCAGGCATACGCAAAGATTATGATTGTAAAAATCAAAGCCGAGGGAAGATACTTATATTATGTAAAAAGTACACATTTTGTGAAAAGAATCATCCTTTGGCCTCCAGGGAGGCGGAGAATCAGATCACAAAACCATTGGGAATGATCGCCCCTTTCTTTACCACGATGATCCCGTCTTTCACGGTATAGAGGGCATGGTCGGCGTTTTCCAGGTGATTCCCCCCGTTGATCCGTACATCATTCCCGATCCGGACGTTTTTGTCGAGAATCGTATTCTTGATATAACACCTGTCGCCCACACCCAGCAGCGGGTACCCGCCTGAAGTGGCTGCGGCGATTTCTGAAAGTGTTTCATAATAATCACTACCCATGATATAGGAATTCACCAGCGTGGTTCCATGACCGATCCGGGAACGGATACCGATTACCGAATGTTCGATCCGGGAAGCATTGATGATCGATCCTTCCGCCACCAGGGTCTTCTCGAGTGTGGTGCCGCTGATCTTGGCAGGCGGAAGCATGCGGGGACGTGTATAGATCGAATTGTCGTTGTCAAAAAGGTTGAAATCCGGTAGTTCCTGGGTGAGGTTCAGGTTGGCTTCAAAAAAAGAAGCGATATTCCCGATATCTGTCCAGTAACCCTCATACTGGTAGCTGGCCACCTTGTACTTGGAAATGGAAGCCGGGATGATCTCCTTTCCGAAATCAGTGGCATTGGGGTATTCATTCTGGAGCAGTTCGAATAAAAGCCGCCTGTTAAAAATATAAATACCCATAGAGGCAAGATAGTTCCGGCCCTTGCTTTTCATTATTTCCCCGGTATCGCTTTCCCAGTCGGGCAGCAATTCCTTTTTGGGTTTTTCGATAAAGGAGCTGATCATCCCATCAGTATTTTTCATGATCCCGAATTCAGTGGCTTCCCGCTGGGTGACCGGGATCGTGGCGATGGAGATATCGGCACCGAGTTTCCTGTGGTTTTCAAGCATGTCAACAAAACTCATCTGGTAAAGCTGGTCGCCGGAAAGTATGAGTACATATTCGCTTTCAAACGGTGCAATATGCCGGAGCCCCTGGCGAACCGCATCGGCGGTACCCTGGTACCAGGTGGGATTGTCGGGTGTTTGTTCGGCCGCGAGGATATCAACGAAAGCCTTGCTGAACGCACTGAAATGATATGTGTTTTTTATATGGCGGTTAAGGGAGGCAGAATTGAACTGGGTAAGGACAAACATCCGGCCGATCCCGTTATTCAGGCAATTGGAAATAGGAATGTCCACGAGCCGGTATTTACCTGCAATGGGAACCGCCGGTTTGGAACGGTTTGCGGTAAGCGGGTAAAGCCGGGTTCCGGCACCGCCTCCCAATATCACACAAAGCAGTTCCCGGGTATTCGTAATCGTTCTGATTGCCATAGCTGAGATTTATTTCAAGGATTTGTAAAGATCAATATACTGCTGCGCGGAATGATCCCATGAGTGATCAATCGACATCATATGTTCCCGCATCCAGTTGTAAAGGTCAGGTTTATTCTGATAAAGGTCAATAGCACGTCCTACTGAATAAGTGATGTCCCAGGGGGTGGCCTGGTCAAACCGGATCCCGAAACCCTGCCAGTCGCCCATATCCGTTACGGTATCCCGTAAACCGCCCACATTGCGGACCATTGGAACCGTTCCGTACCGGAGGGCATACATTTGGTTCAGCCCGCAGGGTTCCACCCGGCTGGGCATGAGAAGGAAATCAGAACCAGCATAGATCAGGTGACTGAGGGGCTCGCTATAGCCGATATAGGAATTATAGTACCCGTGAAACTGGGATTTCATCTGGTCCAGTTTTTCCTCGAGAGCGGGGTCACCGGAACCCAGAACCAGGAAATTCACATTCCCGTGGTGCTGGTAAATGGACTGGCTGATGGCTTCCGGCAACAGGTCGGCGGCTTTCTCCCCCACCAGTCTCCCGATAAAGGAAACCAGTGGTTTATCCGGGTCGAGGCCAAACCTGCCGGCCAGTTCTTTTTTATTCTTCCGTTTTCCTTTTTCCACCAGCTCATGGTCATAATTTTTGATGATCATCGAATCCGTTTTCGGATCCCAAACATGGGTGTCTATACCATTCAGGATACCCATGCTTTTGCCCTGCTCATATTGAAAGAGTTTCTCCAGTCCGTTGGCAGATTCTTTCAGCTCCCCCATATAACTGTTGCTGACCGTCGTCACTTTCCAGGCGCATTTTATCGCCGAAGCCAGGGGATTGATCGAATTGTCCCAGTCGAGCATACCCCATTTCCATGAGTCGAATGCGGGGAGCATATAATACTTATCCCACCCCATCCAGCCCTGGTACTGTGCATTATGCACCGTGAAAACCGTGGGTATTTCAGATAATTTTTGCCGGAATTCCAGACAATACTTGATCATAAACGGGATGAGTCCGGAATGATGATCATGGCAATGGATCACATCAGGCTGGTGTGCCCATTTGTTTATCCAGTCACATACGGCCACCTGGAACGCCAGGAAACGCTCCGCGTCGTCGTCGTACCCGTATATTTTTTCCCGATCCAGCAACCCGATGATATCGACCAGGTACAGGTCAAATCCGAGTTTATTTGTTTTTTCCTTGATCACGCTGTAATGAAACTGGTGCGGGCCGATCTTTTGTCCGCCCTCATGCACGAGGTCCCACTGGTTTTCATAAAGGAATTTGGTTCGGTACATAGGCATGACCACTTTGACAACGTGTCCCAGTTCAGCCTGGTATTTGGGCAGGGCGCCCACCACATCCCCAAGTCCACCGGCTTTGGCTACCGGGTAGCATTCTGCGGCAACATGAATGATCTCCATAAATAGGACCTACAATTTTACTGAAATTAAGAGGTTTGGCCCTGATTTCAAAACCGGGCGGGGCTGCTGTTATTGCATATGCCGAAAGCTTAAGGAAGTTTTTTCTGACAACCTGCCCACAATTTCCTAAGCATTTTTTTTGAAGACACTGAATTTGTTTTACATTCAACGCATAATAACATACAATTTAGATTGCTATGACTCAAACAACCAAACAACCCACCAACTACAGCGCGTTAAGCACCCTGGTACTGGTTTTCTTTTTCTGGGGATTTATTGCCGCTTCCAACGGTATTTTCATTCCATTTTGTAAAAGCCACTTTAACCTGAACCAGTTCGAATCGCAATTGATCGATTTTGCCTTTTACGCGGCCTATTTTGTCGGTTCCTTTATCCTCTTCCTGATCACATCAATCAGCAAGATCGATGTCCTGAACAAGATCGGGTACCGGAGGGGTATTATTTGGGGTTTGTTTATTTCCATAGCCGGCGCCCTGCTAATGATCCCCGCCATAAATTCAGGATCTTACCCTTTTATCCTGGGTTCCTTGTTTGTGATCGCATTGGGATTCTCCCTGCAGCAAACCGCGGCGCAACCGTTTGCCATTATGCTTGGAGACCCTTCCACCGGCTCCCACCGGCTCAACCTGGGAGGCAGCGTCAACTCATTTGGCACCACGCTGGGACCGCTGATCGTAAGTTTTGCCCTGTTTGGTTCGATCAAGGAAGGAGCCTCTTCTTCGGCGGATATCGGCCAGATCAAAACACTGTATATGATCGTGGCGGCTGTATTCTTCCTGGCGGCGTTGATATTCATCTTCACCAAAAAGCTACCTAAAACGAGTTTTGACGAACATGTGGAACATAGTCCCAAGGCGCTGGGGAGTCTTTCAGGGCTTACGCTGGGACTGATCGCGCTGATCGTCATCAGCCAGTTCACCAGCCTGAGCAAACTCTCCATCACCAGTATTTCGCTGATCATGGTATTCCTCATCCTGGCATTTTCTTATATCTCGGCCAGTAAAAAAGGCGATGGCTGGGGTGCCATGAAATACCCGCAATTGGTATTGGGCATGCTGGCGATTTTTGTTTATGTAGGGGTGGAAGTCACGATTCAGAGTAACCTGGGGGCCTTGCTGAAAACAGATGCCTTCGGTAATATCGATGAAGCTCATAACAGCCGGTTTATCTCCCTTTACTGGGGCAGCCTGATGATCGGTCGCTGGATGGGTGCGATCTCCGTGTTTAACCTGAAAAAGACCACCCGGAAGATGCTGACCTTTATTGTTCCCTTTATTGCATTTGCCATCGTACTGCTTGTCAATATGGGCCGGGGTAATGATGTCAAAGACCTCTGGATGTATGCCATTTGTATTGCTGTCCTGATAATAGGCATTCTGTATGGCCAGGAAAAACCGGTAAAAACCCTGTTAACCCTATCCCTGCTGGCCACCGTGGCAATGATCATTGGCATCATGACAACCGGGATGACCGCCACCTATGCCCTGATGAGCGGGGGATTGTTTTGTTCAGTAATGTGGCCCTGTATTTTCTCTTTGGGCGTGGCAGGGCTTGGAAAATATACCTCCGAAGGATCAGCATTCCTGATCATGATGATCCTGGGCGGTGCCATCATTCCTCCCTTCCAGGGTGCACTGGCCGATACCGGGATCGGGATCCATGGATCCTATATTGTAGCGGTGGTCTGTTTCGCTTACCTGGCCTGGCATGCCATACAAACCCGGAGCGTTTTGAAAAAGCAAGGACTTGATTTTGACCAGCAGATTGGTGGCGGACACTAAAATCGACATATAGTTATGAGCAAGTTGGCAATCGGCATTGATATCGGGGGTACGAATACCAAGTTTGGCATTGTGGATGCCAGTGGTCATATCCTCGAGCAGGACAGGATTCTTACCGGTGAACCGGAAGGAATCCAGGATTTTATTGACCAGTTATATGACAAGCTGGCCCCGATGATCAAAAAAAACGGCGGCACAAAACAGTTTACGGGGATCGGCATCGGAGCCCCCAACGGAAATTATTATTCGGGCACCATTGAGTATGCGCCAAACCTGAAATGGAAAGGCATCATACCCGTCGCGAAAATGTTTACCGAAAAGTTCGGACTGGAAGCCAAACTCACCAACGATGCCAACGCGGCCGCGATAGGAGAAATGATGTATGGCTGTGCAAAGGGCATGAAACATTTTATCGTGATCACACTCGGCACCGGTGTGGGAAGCGGGATTGTGATAGACGGCCGGATCGTGCTGGGTCATGACGGATTTGCAGGGGAACTGGGACATACCATCATCCGTCCGGGCGGGCGACTGCACAAAGGCACCGGTGTACGCGGAACCCTTGAATCTTATGCTTCAGCAACCGGAGTGCGTGAAACCGCCCTTGAAATGCTGTCGCAAAACCCGGATGTGGACAGCCTCCTCCGGAACTATTCCATCAATGATCTGATCACGAGCCAGACCGTTTATGAATGCGCCACAAAAGGTGATAAGATAGCGAATGAAGTATTTGAATTCACCGGGCAGATTCTGGGTGAGGCCCTGGCCAATTTTGTAATGTTTTCGTCGCCGGAAGCCATCATCCTGTTCGGCGGACTGACCAAGGCCGGCGACCTGATCATGAAACCCACACGTCAGGCCATGGAATCCAGCCTGATCCAGATCTTCAAAGGGAAGGTGAAACTGATGTTCAGTGAACTCAAGGAAGCAGATGCTGCGATATTAGGTGCGAGCGCGCTGGTATGGTAAGTGAAGTTGCTGGCTGCGTACCTTGAGCTATGAGTCTTTCTGATAGATGATTCTTTCAAATGACTCATAGCCCGTAACTCGCATCTCGGGGCTCTCTGCTCGAAATTCTACGCTAGCCAGGGCCGGAAATCTACGTTTACACCCCTTTTTTCTGCAGGATTTATTGCAGGGAATTTCATTCCGGAAATTCCGTTTATACCTTTACGAACAAGCTAAAATCCACCCTTATGAAAATGATCACCCTCGCCATCATGGCGTTTTTCCTTCCCGTGCTCCTCCACGCCCAGGACATCACCGGACTCTGGAAAGGCACACTGAAAAACGACTCCCCCGGCCAGCTGCAGGAATACGAGGTATATTTTATCAAGGAAAAGGGAAAATTTAACGGCATCTCACACACCTGGTTTCAGATCGACGGAGAGAAATACTACGGGGTCAAAAAACTAAAGGTATCGGTAGCACGCGATGGCAAGATCGTGCTGCTCGATGACGGACTCCGGGAAAACAACTATCCTTTTGTAGACCGGAATATCAAACAGCTGAATATACTGGATCTCGGTTCAGGAACCGAACCCGTGCTTTCAGGGATCTTTGTGACCAATTGCAACCGGTCGTATTATGAAATCACCGGACAGGTGATGCTCAACAGGACCACTTCGTACACATCCAGCGACTTGTTGCGGATTCTTGATAAAGAGAAGAACGGCGCCGGCGCGATCACAGCCAGGAAGCAACCCTGATCATTGCCTTACAATTCTCCAGCTTCCCTCCTGCAATGGAATGGATAAGTATGCCCCAAAAAAAAGCAGCCTCCGAAGAGTGCTGCTTATTCCTCACAGATATTGAAAATTATTTTATTTTAAGAACAGGTTTAAGCATATAGTTCCCAGGGCCGGCCTGGTGTATCGACAATGCGGCATCAAAATCGATCAGGATTGAATCGATAGGACCCGTCAGTTGCTTGTTGATCTTTAGTTTCAACCCGGATTCTGAACCACTGGGTACAACAAGCGGGTAATTTACCCCGTTGACCACAATAGAGTTTGAAGAACCCAGCACAAACCTGATCTCACGTACTGCATTGGAAGGTATTGTTCCGGAAGCCAGCAATGTATCCACGCCGTTTTGCAGTCCCAGCAGGTCATAGATTCCGGCATTGGTAGTCAGATTTACCCAACCGGTCGAGTCATCGCGGAAATTCACCCGTACCTGCTGAATATCCACATTCACAGAATCCGCCTGGATTGGGGCATCCGTCAAACGAACTTTCAGCGTCGTCGACCCGCCGCCGTTTTGATTCGCATCTTTCTGACAGGCAACCAGGAGTATGGCGGATACAGAAACAACAAAAGCCAAAGACAGAACTATTTTTCTCATACTATACGTTTTTTCCCTTATAAGTGTTAAAAATCATGCCAAATCACCCCTTCCCGGGGCATAAAAAAGGTGATTTTTCCACATAATTGAATTTTATTTTACCCGGATCAAAAAAACGGCAGGAACGGGTCTCTGTCCTGTTTTATCTGAAACCCGGATGGTTTCCAACCCGTTCAGCAGCATGCAACTGCTTCCGCCCCCGTCGAGGTTTATGGCTTCAAGGCAATCCAGCTCCTTAAAGATGATTGCTTCCTGCTCGAGGGTTGCACCCTGAGCCCGCCCGGGGTTCCTGCCTTCTATAACCAGGATGATTATTTTATTATTTCGGGTATAGCCTATTGCAGTACGGGGATGCCTGTCGAGGATGGCTTTCCCGGCAAACTTCAACTCCTCATTATTGGAGATGATCACATTTCCATCCTGCAACAAGACCGGCCCGCCACCGATGGCGGTTTTCATTTTCCATTTTTGCATTCCGCTTCTTTTCCCGTCCCCGTTCAGCCGGGATGAAT
>JBMSNP010000020.1:0-44002 GCA_049421765.1 Chitinophagaceae bacterium | reverse complement strand
CGGCCGGCAAAGGCATAAAAGGATCAAATTTATCCCGCTGTACAGCAGGCCTCCCGGTCTTTCTTACCTTAGCTTCAAAAGTAACGAACAAAGCAACATGTTATCCCTTAATTGCAACGGAAGATTGTTTGCCTCGGAAGATCCTGTAGTAATGGGAATCATAAACGTGACCCCCGATTCCTTTTATTCCGGGAGCCGCCGTGAGGGTATCGATGCGGTGCTTCGGCAGGCTGAAAAAATGCTTGGGGAAGGGGCCCGGATCCTGGATATCGGCGGGCAAAGCACCAGGCCGGGGAGTGAACGGCTGAGTGCTGAGCAAGAATTGATCCGGGTAGCAGAACCGATACGGGCCATACAGGACCGGTTTCCAGAAGTGTTTATTTCGATAGACACATATCATGCCCGTGTTGCCCGCGAAGCCGTTGCCGCCGGGGCTGCCATCGTAAACGATATCAGCGGGGGCAGCGGGGATCCGGATATGATCAAAACGGTAGCCGAACTGGGTGTACCCTATGTGCTGATGCACATGAAAGGAACCCCGGCAAACATGCATCAGATTCCACCCTATGAGGATGTGACCCGTGAGTTACTTGATTTTTTTATAGCCAAAAAAAACGAGCTGGCACAAGCCGGTATCCGTGACCTGATCATCGATCCCGGATTCGGATTCGGGAAAACGGCCGCCAACAATTTTGAATTGCTGCGAAACCTTCGTGCATTCGAAATTTCAGGGACCCCGCTTCTGCTTGGGATTTCCAGGAAATCTTTTATTTACAAAACGCTGGGGATAACGCCGGAGCAAGCCCTGAACGGGACGACAGTATTGCATACCGTAGGGCTTTTAGGCGGTGCGTCTGTATTACGGGTACATGATGTGCGTGAAGCCGTGGAATGTATACGTTTGTGCAGGGCTTTAGCCAAGCCCTGAAAAAAAAAGGCTGTGTTTATCACAGCCTTTTTTAATTCATTCAAAATGACAACGTTTAAAACACCGGCTTAAATTCCGGAATTTTATCAACTGGTATTGACCGGGTACAAATAAATGGTACTTACTTCCGGGTAACTTTTCAAAGGGTTAAGGGGGTTAATTCAGATGCTGGACTAAAAACGGGGCCACACAAAATACCCGTCCACAATCAGCGGGACGGGTACAAAGTTCTGTAATTAAATGATATCCTCGTCTTTTTTCTCTTGAGGCGTATCAATTTTTTTAATGGGAGGGAAAAACGGGTGCTTCTTCCGGTGCTTTATCCTTTATGTCCAGCAATTCGAGGTCGAATAAAAGCTTTTCAAAAGGCTGGATACGGGGAGGATTTCCGTTTTGTCCGTACCCCAGCATAGAGGGAATATAAACACGGACACGGGTCCCCTTCTGCATCATCATCACCGCTTCGTCGAAGCCCTTGATCATCTGACCGGTTCCGGCGGCAAAAGAATACGGCTGAACATGACCAAATGCAGAATCCGTATTGCTGTCGAATTTTTGACCGGCAAGGGTTTGCCCGGTATAATTGACAGTAACATATGAACCAGTATCGGGCCGGTTGCCGGTTCCTTCCTGGATAATTTCGATCAATGCGCCGGACGGGGTCTTTTGAACGGAGATCTTTTTGTCGGCTGCATATTTTTCCAGTTCAGCGATCTCCTCTTTCATGATCCTGTCTTTGATCAGGGTTTCATCTGCCCGGGCCAGGCTGTCGTTGGCGAAAATGCCAAGCACTTTCAGATAGGTAAGTACACGGTCTCCCTTTTTAAATACTTTGGGGAAATTATCCGGATTCCGCTTTAAAAAAGTATCGATCATTTGCGTGGCCACGACGCTGTCGCCCAAATGAAGCAGGGGCCAAAGTTCTGCTATGTCATATGATCTGCCTTCCGTACTCCCTACGTATAGGTAAACAGGCATCCCGTGTGTGGTCTGGAACAAAATGCTGTCGTTGACCTTTTGTGTCAGTGAGATTTTGATGAAATTCCCGATCCTTACCTGTTGAGAATCTTTGCTCCGGAATACCTGGTAAGGCATCCCCCCGGGTGTTTTTTTATAAGATGTCTTTCCGCATGCCGCCAGTAAAACGAGGGCAACAAGACATGCCCCTCCTGCTTTTGTATACCTGTTCATCATTTTATTTGTTTATTGTAAAAGTTTTTCGTTTTCCTTGAGTACTGCCCGGAAATGCTGCACCGTTTTTTCAAGGGAGTCGCTGCTCCGGCCGCCTGATGCGTTATAATGCCCGCCACCTTCAAAATATTTTCGGGCAAATGTATTGCAGTCAAATTCACCTTTGCTCCGGAAACTCCACTTCCGCTCCTCGTCGCGGTCAATGACCAGCGCCACCAGTTTTATCCCCTGGATGGATTGGGGAAAATTGACCAGTCCTTCCGTATCGCCGGTCCGGATGTCGTATCGAAGCAGATCCGATTTCGGGATTGCGATCAATACGGTATTGTATTCGTAATACACTTCCATCCGGTTCAGGAGTACATGCCCCACAAAGCGGAGTCGGTTTTCCAGGAAGTTGTCAAAAAGTTTCTCGTGAACATGCATGTGCTCGAGCCCGCGATCTTTCAGATCGGCAACAAGCCGGTGCACAGCGGCATCCGTGGAAGAAAAACGAAATGACCCGGTATCCGCCACCACACCGGCATAGATGCAATCCATGATGGCCCGGTCGTTCAGCATTTCCGCATGTCCCGATTCACGGATAAAGTCATAGATCATTTCACAGGTCGAGCTTTTGCCGGTATTGCTTACCCCGTAATCAAAGGAAACCGAATCCGGTTCACGGTGATGGTCAATCAGGATCTTGGTGCACCGGAGTTGTTTAAGAATCGATTCCAGCGATTTGGTACGGTGGAAAATGTTGAAATCAAGACAAAAAAGCCAGTCGGCAGCGGCCAGTATTTCGGCGGATCGCTCTTTCTCCTTTTCAAAATCGATCACATCTCCCGCCCCGGGCATCCAGTTTACCCAGCCTGCCCAATTGGTTGGCGATATGACGGTTACCTTATGACCAAGCCCTGTCAGGAAATGCTTCAGCGCAAGGGACGAACCCATCGCATCAGCATCCGGTTTCTGATGCGTGGTAATCACCACATTACGGGGTTCCCGGAGCAGCGGGATTATTTCATTTATAGGATTCAAAACGGCTGCGAAGGTATATAAAACCAATCAGAAACTGACTCCTCAATACGAGAAACAAGGCCGATACTTCAAGTGAATTACAGGATGGCCCGCTACCCGCTGGTTTAAGGGTATTCCGGTAAAGCTCCAAACCTCTTTGAAGCCTTCCTTATCAGTTCTTTCCCTTACCTTTGCGGCCGCTAAAACAAATAAAACTATGGGCAAACGCACTTTTACCATGATCAAACCCGATGCCTTTAAAAACGGGCATGCCGGGGCGATCCTCGACCGTATTCTTCAGGAAGGTTATAATATCCGCGCATTGAAGATGACCAAACTGACACCTGAAAAAGCCAGTGAATTTTACGCGATCCATAAAGAGCGCCCCTTTTTCAATGACCTGGTCTCATTCATGTGTGAAGGTCCTATTATCGCAGCAATCCTGGAGAAAGAGAACGCCGTGGAAGATTTCCGCAAACTCATCGGCTCCACAGATCCTGCAAAAGCTGAGCCCAATACGATCCGGAAATTATATGCCGCTTCTGTTGGAGAAAATGCCATTCATGGCAGCGACAGCGACGAGAATGCCAAGATCGAGGGGGATTTCATGTTTTCCGTGCTGGAACAATTCTGATCCCGGTTTCCCGGTTTATAAGGTTGGCAGTCCCTACACGGGGCTGCTTTTTTTTGTCCCTGCTAATACTTCACCCGGATTGAAACCTGGGTAAGGGTGTTGCTGGCATGGCGAAAACTTGCCCGGTTGTATCCCGGGGGGCCAAATGCGCCGATCACGTTATTCGAGAACCCGTATCCTTCCTTGGGAAGACCAAGAAAGGATTTGTTCATCCGCTGATCGTTATTTTCGTCGTGGAGGATGGAGATCGCATAACTTCCTGAGGGGAGTCCGCTAAATAAAACCGTCGCTTTTTTATCCAGGATTTCCAGTTTAGCGGTGCGAAATGCTTTGGCAACATCATCGGGGTAACCGGCTCCGTCTTTAAACAGGCTGACCAGGACATGGCCGTTGTTGTTACGCAGGTTTGTAATGGAAAGTTTGATCCCCTCTTCACCCACAGGCTTGCCGGCCGTCAGCAAAACAGTAAGACACAGCAGCAATGTGAATCGGATATCAGTCAGCATAAAAATTAAACATTGAAAATGGAAAAAAGTTGAAAGAATGGATTCAGATCACTTTCATGGAACGGGTTTTATTGTCGACCGGGGTAACCAGGTAACCGGCCTGCCTGAGCAATTGTATCATTCCTTTTGGTCCGGGAAGATGGCCCGCCCCCACGGCTATAAGCAATGATTTGCCCGGCAGCATATCCTGTAGTTTCCTTACCCAGTTCTGGTTGCGGTGGTAAAGCATGATGTCGGTAAAGGCAGCCATGGCGGCATCGGTTTCCACCATCAGTTCCTCCAGTTTTTGAAGGTCCTGGTTGCGGTAGGCCGAAAACATTTCTTCCATGGCTTTTACATCTCCCCCTCCCGTAGCTGCACTGTCAATAAAATTTACCAGTTGACGGGCCTGCAGGCTGTACGGGATGCTGTCAAGTACCCCGGCCTGAAATGCCATGGTCTCAAGACCCCGGATGGTTTTGTCATGTTCTTTAGCTTCCTGCATAATCACTTGTTCCATCATGGCTGTTTGTTCGCAGGGCATGGACCCTTCCTGGAGGGTGGAAGCGGCAAGCATCGGCTTAAAGGTTTCGAGGATTGAAAACGGAAGCATTGAACCTTTCTGCACAAAATATTCTTTTACTTTTTGGTAGTCGGTATCACTGAGCAGGTCCCGGAGAGTGGTATCGCCTCTCATTTTCATTTTTCCCATGGCACCCGCCATTTCAAAGAGGTTATCCATATCCACTTCAAAATACACCTCATCGGATTCCCGGATTATATCCTTCAATGTGCCGCTCAGTACTGCGTCTTCGGCGCAAAGCATATGGATCGTGCCAAACAAATATGAAGGTTTGTCCAGACCCGGGCCGCTGATTTTCCACAGCAAGGTGTTCTCCTTCCCGTTTTGCTGGGAAAAAGCCGCCAGGGTAACCAGGCTCATGAGTACTGCTGCACTGATCCGTTTCATGTTTGTTTTAGTTGGATATGTTAAATGATTGGTACCTGAACAGATTTCCGGGGAATATGGCAAATTTCCGTCCAAAAAATATAAGTGACGGAGTGGCAGTTGTTAAAAGAACACGTCTTCCCAATACCGGATAAACCGGGTGCCCCATTTAACGACCAGATCTTCCGGTTGGGCAGGTAATCCGACTTCCTGCCAGATGGCGAGTAAGGGAAGGTTCACGCCCGCACCCAAAGCAGTTGAAATACCTCCCTGAACCCGGGGATTGATCTCGAGGATCAGGAACTTTCCCTGATCTGATTTTTTTACCTGGATTCCAATGTTTCCGTGAAGTTTCAGTTCATGGATGATTCGGGAACAGTAATGGATGATTGCTTCTTCCCTGATAAATTCCCCTTCCACAGTAATTCCATTCACCATACGTTTTCGCAATCTGGGCAGGATGAGCACTGCCTCTCCTTTGTTTGCCAGGCAATCTACCGAATACTCTTCACCAGGGAGGAATTCACTGACTAGCAATTCGGGGATGGTGCCGCCGGTAAGAATCCTTTCCGCTTCCTCCAGTCTGGTATATGCAGCGGTTGGTTTTTGGTTGAAAAGAATATCCCGCTCATCCAGCTTGCCGTCGATGATGCGGAAACCCCGGCTCCCGTTTGAAACAGCGGGTTTGAAGCAGATCGGTTTGCCCGGATAACCCAGGTCCCGGGCCGCCTGTATGAATTGCGTGGTAGTTTCTACGACCCGGTAAGCCGGAACTTCAATCCCGCGCCACTCCAGAAATTCATACAATCTTGCCTTGTTATTTGCGATTTCAAGAGAAGCTACTGGTGATAGGGGTATCCGGATCCCGGATTCCCTGAACAGGTCATGGTGCTTTGCAAGCGGAAGCAGCTCCCGGGTCACCAGCGGAAGAAGCACATCAATTTGATGCGTCTTGCAAAGCTCGAGTAACCGCTCTGCAAATACCGGGTCGGCAGCTGAAGGGATTTGGATAAATGTGTCCGAAAGGTACCGTCCGCTCACTTGTACGGCAGCATCCGCCGTTGTTACCCGGATTAAAGGTTCGCGGGCCAGGCATTTCAGGATTCCCGGAGCGCCGGGAGCCCCCGCCCCGGTCATCAGGATATGTATCACTTGTGTTTGCAAAATATTTCAGGGCTTTTAGGTATCGGGTTATTATACAGCGGCTTCCTCCCCGTACAACTGGTCTTTAAATTTACGGGATGGAGAGGGAATGAACGTGCCCAGTTCAAGCTGATCCCATTTTTCATCAACCGATCGGATCGTTTCATCATCGGCGACGATGATGTTTGGCCAGTCGCGCGTGAAACTGTCGTATTCTTTTGTTTTCCGGGTGCCGTCCAGCCCCATACAGGCAGGGTATTTTCCGGCACCCCGATAAAGGTGATGATCCCTTTTCGGATCCAGATTGTTGCAAAACCGCCATAAGGCTACCGGAAGATCATTCGGGTCAACTGTATGTTCCACATAGAGGATCATTTTGATCCCGTTCAGAGCAGGCAGGGTACAGATCTGTTCATGCAGGGAACGGATATGACCGGGTCTGTCTTTTTTTACGGAAATTACCAGACAGGGAATTCCTTTTTTTGTAAGAGAGGTATTGAGACCGGTAATTTCGGGGAATTTTTCAGCAGGATCAAACCCCTGAATTTGAAAGACCGGTTCCGCGACATCGGACTCCCGCTCCTCATCGAATTTCCATGTGCCATCGATGCACATTTTTCCGCCAAAGCCGAGTTTGCTGCAGCTGTGATCCAGCACATCCATGGGACCGGAAGAAAAATAAATATCCGTAGCCGGATTCAGGTTTCGGAAAACATCCCTTGCGAGTTTTTCATAATCGCCCAGCGGGAACACACCGGTTCCGGGTTCTTCTCCCTGAGGAGCGCCTGCATGAAGGACGAGGATCTTATTGAACATCATCTGGCCGGCACCCCACATCGCATTCATGACTTTTTGGCCCTGGCCGGCATATTCTTTCCGAATCCGGGTAATCACGAGATTATGGAATACACCTTCTACGGGCATATCCATATCCTCAATTTCCGGAACCATGGTCATCTTGATCGGCGCCAGGAAGATCCGTTCCGTGGCTTTACCCAGCCAGGCATCTTCCTGCGGGGGAATCCCGACGATGGTTGCGGGATAAACCGCGTTTTTCCGATGAGTGATGGCAGTGATATGGAAACGGGGGTACCAGTCCGGAAGTGAATAATACCCGGTATGATCTCCGAACGGGCCTTCCCAGATCAGTTCATCTTCTGGATCCACGTAACCTTCGATGATAAAATCTGCGTCCGCAGGAACTTCCACATCGGGCTGGCTGATGCATTTTACGAGTTCCACCCGTTTTTTTCGCAGGAAACCAGCGAGCATATACTCATCCACGTTTTCGGGAAGTGGTGCGGTGGCGGAATAGGCATAGACCGGGTCGCCACCGAGTGCAACGGCCACGGGCATGCGTTTTTTCAGCTTTTTATATTCCTGGAAATGTTTTGCCGATACTTTGTGCTTGTGCCAGTGCATCCCTGTGAGTTGCGGGCCAAATACCTGCATCCGGTACATGCCTACGTTACGTGCCCGGGTATGCGGGTCCCGCGTGTGGATCACCGGGAGGGTCACGAAGGGACCGCCATCCCTTGGCCAACAGGTGATCACCGGAAGTTTGGTGATATCCGGTATTTCCATGATCACTTCCTGGCAGGCACCCCTCCCCTTTTTTACTTTCGGCATCCAACTGGCGAATTCACCGAGTTTTGGGAGCAGCCGGAGTTTGTCAAGAATCCCATCACGGGGTGCGGATAAGAGTTGAAAAAGGTTTTCAATCTCACGGGCGATATCATCCAGTTTATTTACGCCAAGCGCCATGCACATCCGTTTTTCGCTTCCGTAGGCATTCATCAATACGGGAAACCCATAACCGGTGTTTTCAAAAAGCAGGGCTTTTCCACCCTGGCCGGATTTGCTGACCCGGTCCGTGATTTCGGCTATCTCGAGGCGGGGATTCACATAAGATTTTATCCGGACCAGTTCTCCGGCCTTTTCAAGGGCATTGATAAATTGTTGCTGATCTTTCCAGGCCATAATTGAATTTGACCCCGCAAAGGTACGCAGGCCCGGTGAGTTATGACGTTCAACAAAATGTTTCAATAGCTGGGAAAACGGGGGCATCGCAAACCGGCGCCCCTCATTCCTCTTCCAAATCGTTCCCCATTCCCGGCAATTTTTACCTGCAAAGTAAGCCCGACAAAATAATACCAGTCTTTTTGGCCGGTAGCACCACGTTGCTTTCCGTGACCGGGATACAAGGGGTTTCCCCCGGGCAGTTCATCGGCTCGGTAAGCCAGTTCGACGGCTTTTGGTCCCCTTGCCCGGAGCAGGATGGTTTGATCAACATAAGTTGAACTAACGTCATCGATATAATCGGTAAATGTTTTCCGTTCGGTTATTTCCAGTCCGATATTTACGGCAGGGGAAAGCTGGTGCCTGATACCACCTCCAAAAACAATTGCCGCCTGTGTCAACTGATAAGGTTTTCTGTCGGGGTATTCAGAGAGTCCCTGTCCTTCCGTACTAAGCGGCTTAAGATATATTTTCTCACCACCCGGATCACGGGTCCATGGGTTGAAATGAAAGAGAGCTGCTCCCCCGATCAAATACGGGTTTAACCGCCTATCCTCCCGCGCGGGTATCGTGGCTTCAATGGCCGCATATATTTCCTTGATATCGGTTGCAAAGCTCAGATTTCTTGGTTTCAAGTTATTCCTGTTATACCGGTCGGCTGCATCGATCTTGCCGAATGTTACTCCCATCCTGGCGGTAAACATGTTGCTGATCGGGACACGTACAAAAACACCTGCAGCAAAATTGGCTTGCTTGTAGGTGAATTTGTTTTTTTTGAGATCTCCCTGGTAATTGATCATTCCCGAGAACAAGGAGACGGTCACGGATTGATCCCTGTCCTGCGCACGGCCGATTGAGGATATAAAAATGCAGGCGAATACCGATATGGGATAAGCAGATTTCACAGGATAATCACCCGAGGTTTGCGGGTATAAAATAGATTCAACGAAAAAAAGAGGGAGCATCGTATGAAAACGGAAGAAATTACAGTTTTTTAATACGATAAATCAGCCCTGTCAGATCCGGAATATAATTGTATTTCACTGGCGATCAGTGGAACAGGCGGGCTTAGTTGGCAATCTGTCAGGTCGTTTCCCTTTTCCCAAGGAATTCGATCCCAAGCCCGGGTTTCCCGGAATAACTGATTCTTCCGAAATCATAGCTGATACCGGAAGCGAGGTCTTCTTCCAACAAAAGCGGGCCATCCATATCCACATGATCGATAAAAGGTAACAGGTGGGCGATGGCGGCGGAGCCCACTGTGGATTCATTCATGCAACCGATCATCACTTTCATATCCAGTCCGCGGGCTCTTGTGATCATGCGGCGGGCGGGTGAGATCCCGCTGCATTTGGTCAGCTTGATATTGATCCCGTGAAAATGACCCGCACATTTTTCAACATCCGATTCAAATACACAGGACTCATCGGCATATAACGGCAAGGGAGATTCCTTATACAACAGTTTCATACCCTCCCAATCGTCTTTGGCCAGGGGTTGTTCGACAAACTCTACTCCCAGTTTTTCAAGTTGAGGGATCAGTTTAAGGGCGGTTCCTGCATCCCATGCTGCATTGGCATCTACCCGAAGCACCGCATCCGTATTTTCGCGAAGGGCTTTTACAATCGCGAGATCATCGGGTGTGCCCACTTTGATCTTGTAAATCGGCCAGGGTTTTTCTTTCATCTTGGACACCATTTTCTCCACCGTGTCAATTCCGATCGTATAGTCGCAAACCGGGTTATGTGTGATGTCCCCGTTCCACAATTGGTACAGGGGCTTTCCGTTCATCTTTCCATAGATATCCCAGGCGGCGATATCGAGGGCGCAAACCAGGAAATGATTTTGAGGGAAAAGGTGATGTAGGTAATGCCAGTACCTTTCCGGATCCGTAAATGCGAATTTTTCGACGAAGGGTTTCCTGGCTTCGAGGTCGGCGATCATTTTTTCAACAGGGATGTTGTAGTAAGCGATCGCGGGAGCTTCACCATATCCCCTGATTCCGAAATGTTCCAGTTCCACAATCAGGGTGGGCTGGTGGGTTTTGGTACCCTTGGATATGGTGAACGGATGACGGAATTTGAGGCTAAACGGCCAATATGTGACTTTCAAAACAGTTTGTTTTGAGATATTAAAATGTAAATGTAGGCAGCTCTGTGAAATATTCAACAGACATGAAGGAAAGGGTTAGTGCGAGCCGGAGTTTATCAACGGCCGCTGTTCATGACATAACCTTTCAATTCTTCATTGAATTCCTTCTCCTGCAAAAGGTCCTCGAGGTCCATATGCATCCGGTATTGCCAATAGTGTTTTGGGTTGGCCGGGTTATTGATCCGTTCTTCCTGGGGATTTTCGCGACGCAGTGAACCGCTCATGCCCAGGATGTCCTGCAATTGGAAAATACTCCACATGGCCGGGGAATATAAATGCTGCAAAACGATGGCCCGGTTGATCCAGGGTTCGCAATATACCGGGGCCTCCCCCCACTGACCCAGCACAAGGTTGTAAAAATTCCGGGTTCGTTCCGGGTTTTCCTCCCACCAGCCGCGGACAGTGCTCATATCGTGGGTAGAAGGAGTGATCACAGACAAATACGGAGCGTCGTTGGGGTGAAAAAATTCCTTTTTCGGATCCTTGGGCATGCGCTGGATTTCCAGGCTGAGGATCCCGAGTTGCTGCATGACATCAGGCACGCAATGAGGCACCATACCCAGGTCTTCCCCGCATATCAGCATATTGGTAGCGGCTTTGAGCGAAGGCAGTTTTTGCATGGCCTCCCGGAACCAGAAATCATCCTGTCGGCGGTAGAAATAGTTGGTGTAAAGTGCTTTCAGCTTCTCCTGGACATGCGGGATCAGGTGACGGAAAGACGCTGTCTTTTCCATCGAGATCCGGAAATGAAACTCCTGCCCCTGGCTATCCGTTTCTTCAAATAAAATGACATTTGAAACCAGGTCAAATAATTTTAGTTTAAGCGTCTCGTTTTCCCGGGATTGTTCCTGTTCTGAAAAATATTGTTCGATTTGCTGTTGTGTGGCATATTCCGGTAACAGGTCATAACCACCCGAATCGTTGGTTGTCAGGAAACGCTCCCGTATATCCTCCGCATCATTCCCGAAAAATTCCGCAAGGATTTCGTCCGTAATAAAGGGTTTGCAGTAACGCGGGTAATCAAACCAGATCCCGTTTTCCCCGAATTCGTTAATGTGAACAGGCAGACAGGGCACAAATCGCCCCATGATACCCTGCACTGCATTGACCGGGATACTCCAGATCCGGAAAAAACCCAGGATATGGTCGATCCTGAATGCATCGAAGTAACTGCTCATTTGTTCAAACCGTTTTTTCCTGCATCTTTTTCCAGTTGTATGTCGGGAACCCCCAGTTTTGACCCACGGCGGTAAAATCATCCGGTGGGGCACCAGCCTGCCAGCACATATGAAACATTTCGGGAGCCACCCATGCATCACAGCTGAAACGTGAAATTCCAATGGGGATATCCCCTTTAAGGACAACTCCTTTCTTATGCGCGTGATCCACGGCATCCTTCAACTGCCGGTGGAGATGGTACTGGGTGAAATAGTAATAACCAATGCTCTTGAAGACCGGTGATTTCGGGGAACACAATTTTTCAATTTCCTCCTTGCGGTAAACCGCATTTGATTTCCAGTTGCTGAATTCGGCCGTATTGTATTTATCCCGGAAATGGCAAAAAACAGCGTAGGGTTCAAGCCAGTGCCTGTTTTGCCGGAAGAAATCCCGGAAACCATCAGAAGAAAGGGTCTCCGACCCCATCACATCATAGAGTTTTTTAAGGACTGCATATTTGTATTTCATGACAGCCTCATAATCCACCACGGGGAGCTCATTCAGATCCTTTTGTACTTTATGAAGCGGAGACAATTCCTCTGCGAAATCATCTCCTGCCACTTCGGATAAGTTGATATAGAGCGGGTGCAATGCGAAAGCCGAAATGGCAGAATAGGGATATGAGTCCATCCAGGTAAAACTCGACATCGTATCGTTCACGGGCAGAAGCTGGATCAGCTTCAGCCCTGTACGTGCCGCCCAGTCGGCAAGTCCCCTGATATCGGTGAACTCGCCTACGCCAAAACTCTTTCGGCTGCGCAAACTGAATACGGGAATAGCTACCCCTGCGCCTTTCCAGGTATTATTGGGTAAATGAATAAACCCGTCGTGTACCTGGGTCAGCTTTTTCCGTCCGAAATCGCCGTATAAAAGCCGGTTGTTTCCTTCTTCGTAGCGGACAAATTTTTTTTCTTTCCTGTTATATACACCGTATTTATATGCAAGCGGAAAACTGGTCTCCGATAAATCCAGTGAAATTACCCACCAGGAGGCATTCTCTGCATTCTCAGCACTCAGGAGCAACGGTTGATCCGTATCCCAATCGCCGAGTATATCTCCGGCACCCATAAGACATACCACTTCGTCCTTACCCAAAAGGGGCGCTTTTACTTTGAAAATATGTGTCGGGGTCTTATCACCGGACCGTTTGGAACGGCTTCTCTTGGTTTTCAGCAATACCCGATCGTACGGAGCCGTAAAAAATATGTTTTCGTATTCCCCGGCATGATTCCATGTATCGATCAGCTGAAGTTCCTGGATATCTTTTCTCCGGTCTCCATCCAGTTGACGGTCATGCCCCCACTCCTGAACCAGGCTGCCATCCTTGTTTTTTAAAAAATATTTGTAACGGACACTTTTAGAGAGATCTTTTCGCCTGATCTCCAGAGAAGCTTCCCAGTATTCATCATTCAGATAATACATGGGAAGCGCCTTTTCCGGATCTTCATTTCCCAGTTCTTCGATATTTCCCGAAATCCATAAACTCTGCCCATATTGGGTATGGTAACGCAAATAAAAGTGAAGCTTCATCGCAATCGTTATTCTGGTGGTTTTGGCTAACTATGTGTCTAAATTACACATTAATTTTTGAAATTTCCTAAAACATTTGTTTGACCTTTACCCGGGGCCCAAAAAATAAAAATTCACCCCTTCCAATGACCATTCAAAACACCGCCTGGAAAAGGATTTTCCCGGTTTGCCTGGCCCTTTTTGCCGCCACTGCCATCTGTATGAAATGGATGGAGGGCCGGTTTTTGTCGAATGGAGAACTATTTAGCATCCTGGGATTGGAAATCACCTACCCTGCCCCCCGGATCTCTGCGGTGCTGACAGGCCTGGAAGAGCCTGCCCGTACTTTGTTGCTTTATCATCTTCGTTTTGATTTTGTTTTCATGGCAGGTGTTTATCCGGGGATAGCCGCGCTTTGCATGATGGCGAGGGGGAAATTCAGGGGAAAACTTTTCCGGAATATACTCCTGGTATTGGCAGGTTTGCAACTTGTGGCCTGGGGATGTGATATCATCGAAAACATGTACCTGCTTCGTTGGCTGAAAAACCCGTCGAAGATAGATGGCTACTTCTACTTTCATATGGTGGTATGGATAAAATGGGGACTTGCGCTATCGGGTTTTGCGGTGTCGATCCCCTTTCAATGGCGACAGACACCGGCCATGCGCCAGGGTTGAAAATCTATTTCCGGGTTCGGCCCCACTCCCCTATTTTTGCAAAAATTTTTTTGCATGGAACAAACCAAAAAATACCGGGGCATCTGGTGGCTGGTATGCCTGGCTTCCACCGCTGCGTTGATATTCGCCATCTATTCTCACTGGGAATGGCTCACGCTTATCCTTCCTTTCCAGACCACGGCTTTTGTCAAAGCCATGGATATCATGTAAGCTATTCACACCTGTTGATATCTTATTGACCGGCCCCGCTTTATGCGGGGCTTATTTTTATGCAACGGTTCACGTACAAAAAAAAATAATTATGAGAAAACTATGCCTCTCCCTTTTACTCCTGGCATCTATTTTTTTTTGCCGAACCGGCCGCCAGGGCGGTTACTGTAGTTCCGGGTTCCGAACCACTGACGAGTGAACAAAAAGCTGTCGCCAAAGCCGCTTTTGAAGAGTTGCGTAATATGCCCCGGGGTGAAAGGAATCAAAAATTGAAGCAGGCCCGCAGGGAGATCAGGAAATACAGGGCAGCCCGGCGTGCAGGTATGGAAACTGATACCAATACTTTATTGCTGGTACTACTGGCTTTGCTTCTACCACCCCTGGCAGTATATCTTCACCAGGAAGATACAACTACCAAGTTCTGGATCACCCTGTTGCTTTTCTTACTCGGACTGGCCGGTGCCTTTTTATTTAGCTGGCTGCTCATCTTTGCGTCCGTTGTTTATGCGATCATCGTCATACTCGGGGGTGTCTGACCTGATACCTGTTATCAGCCCCCTCCTTCCGGAGGCTTTTTTATGGAAATGTTTATTGATCAGGTTAACTTAGGAGACCATTTCCTGATCCTAAACTTTTTTTATGCGATTATTTATTACTGTTTCGATTCTTTTCCTGTTTTCCTGTGGTCAGAAAAAGAAAGCTGCGGAGACGACTCCGGCCGATATGCCGGATTCCCTGGTCAGGGACTCCTCATCCATTCCCGATTCCAAAGCACCGGCATTTGCGCCTGGTCCCGGGGAAACCGCAGTAAATGCAAGGCTGAAAGAGACTCCCGGTTCCGAATGGGTCGTGGTTAATGATACGATGGCACCGTGGCCCGCAGGAGAATTCGACTATTTTATCGCCCCAAAAAGAAAAGACAATCCTGACTATCCCTATATCGCTACCGGGGATTTTAACGGCGACGGGCAAAATGATAAAGCCGCGCTTGTTAAAAATCCCGGGACGGGCAATTACCAGGTGGCCATCCTGCTGGAAAACGGACCGGTTATTTTCTGGAAGGAGGATATTGATCTCTGCGCTCTTTCTGTTTATCCGCGGGGCACCCTGGAAGGTATGGATGGGGGGAAAAAGAAAATGACCGGGGATGGCATCAATGTGGAGTTTTTTGAAAAAGCCACGTTTGTCCTTTACTGGGACGGTAAAGCTTTCCGGAGAACTTATACCGGTGACTGACCAGCATAAAAAAAACCTCCCGCCGGGAGGTTTTTTTTATATCCAGTCTTGCCGGAATTATTTTACCGAATCAACGAGATTCTTGAACGTTTCCGGGTTATTCATGGCCAGGTCGGCCAGGACCTTGCGGTCCAGTTCGATTCCCTTCTTCTGGAGTTTGTTGATGAATTCGGAATAAGTTATTCCTTCCGCACGTACTGCTGCGTTGATACGGGCGATCCAGAGAGAACGGTATTCGCGTTTTTTGAGTTTACGGCCTACATACATGTAGGTCATCCCTTTCTCTACAACGTTCTTGGCAACTGTAAGTACATTTTTGCGTTTGCCATAGAAACCCTTGGCTTGTTTAAGTATTTTTTTGCGGCGCGCTTTGGAGGCGACTGCATTTTTGGAACGAGGCATATTTTTAAGTTTGATGCCGGGCCGGGTTTTACCGGAACGGCCGGATGATCAATGTGGTTTGGGAAAAGAAGAAATTACTTCAGGCGTAAAAGGCGTTTTACAAAATCGATGTGGGATTTCGCTACCTCTCCGTCTTTCCGCATGTTGCGTTTTCTTTTCTTGGATTTCTTGGTGAGAATGTGGCGCTTGAAGCTCTTCTGATGCATGATCTTTCCGGTCGCCGTCACTTTAAAGCGTTTTTTGGCGCTGGAATTTGTTTTTACTTTAGGCATGTTACCCAGTATTTAATGTTCACCCTTGAGGCATTCCCCACTGGGGGACCTTTTTCGAACCTCTTCAGGAAATATGTACCCGGCCAGGCCGGGTGGAAAAGAACTACCGTTTTATTAACGGGTTGCAAAGATAGCCTAAAGTGCGGTAATGTCCATAGATTTTGATAAAAATAATGAAGGAGGGTCATGGCCCTCCTTCATTATTCAGTAATTCAAATAAAGCCTATCACTTGTTGGGATTCAGCGCATTGTCAATTCTTGTTACAATATCTTTCAAATGCGCTCTGCTCATAGCATCCGGGGCAGCGTTTGACCCGGTATTTGCCTCGGCACGGAGTACCTGCAAGTGGGCCCGAAGTGCGCTCTTAATGTCAGATTTATCGGTAAAACTGCTGCCGGTTGCCGCCGCTGGGTTAGTGGAAGCTGGGGGGTTCAGGATTTTATCAATAATATTTACATAAGATTTCTGAAGATTCCTGCGGTGGATGTCAATCGGTTTCCGTGCAGGGATTTCTGACCAGATACCTCCCTTCAGATCTGCCAGCAATTCGTTCACCTGGTACGCTTTTGATCCTATGCTGGCTTCCGCTTCCAGCAGTTTGCCCAAGTTGCGGGTACCCAGCAAGCGGGCCAGGATATTGTCCTGAATGGTGCCAATCGACTTTAATTTGTATTCGAAGTTGCTGACCCTGATATCTGAAAAGATGTTCCCTCTGACCTCGATCCGGTTTAGAATATCATAGTTGATCAACCAATCCGGCGTATTAAAGAGGTTTTTATTCAGGAAATCCACAGCCTCTTTTTGTTTGGATTCGCTGACGATTTCGTAAATGGGCCCGCTTTCCTCTACCATTTTCGGGGTTTCCATTACACCACCTACATACTTGGCAACATGGCCCATATAGAGGTCAAACTGCAAAGTTACTTGCCCGTAGATCTGTTGAAGACCTTTATAACCCTTATTGGGTTCACGGGTCCAGGTCATCAGGTTGGGAACGATCCGTTTGAGGTTCCTGATCCCATATTCGCTTGCCTTCATCGCATCATCGCCCACCTGTTCATACTGGCTGCGAGGGTCATCGGGATTACTTTCGGTACCAAACCAGAGCCGGTTATCCTTCAGTTTTCCGATTACCCAGCTGTTAAGATGCGACTTTTCCATATCCGGGGTTCCGTATTGCGGGAAGCGGCGATAACCCCACTCAATCGCCCATTTGTCATATTCTCCTATCCGGGGAAAGATACCAGACCGCCCGATATTGTCTTCCGGTTGGGCTACATAGTTAAACCGGGCATAATCCATAATGGAAGGGGTATGGCCATTGGCCTCCACCCAGGCTTTATTTCGGAGGTTTTCGACAGGTACGGTGGAACTGGATCCAAAGTTGTGCCTAAGTCCCAGGGTATGTCCTACTTCGTGCGAGGAGACAAACCGGATCAGTTGTCCCATCAGCTCATCATCAAATGTCATTTTCCGGGCACCGGGATCGTTGGGCGATGCCTGAATGAAATACCAGTCGCGTAATATTTCCATTATGTTATGATACCAGTTAACGTGACTTTCCATGATCTCACCGCTGCGTGGGTCTGAGATACTCGGACCGCTGGCATTCGCGATATCCGATGGCTTATATACGATGGCCGAGTTCCGGGCATCTTCGAGACTCCAGGTGCTGTCCTGTTCCCAGGTCGGCGCTTCGCGGGCGTAAACCGCGTTTTTAAAACCGGCCTTTTCAAAGGCGGTCTGCCAGTCATTCACTCCTTGAATCAGGTATGGGACCCACTTTTTCGGAGTGGCCGGGTCAATGTAAAAAATGATGGGCTTCTGAGGTTCCACCAGTTCTCCGCGCAGGTATTTGTCCATATCCTCAGGTTTAGGCTCCAGTCTCCAGCGCTTGATCATGCTTATATTTTCTACTCCCTGGGGATTGGCATCAAAATCGGTATATCCCACGGCAAAATAGCCTACGCGGGGATCGAAATAACGGGCCTGCATGGGTACTTTGGGAAGAACCACCATCGAACTGTTTAGTTCCATGGTCAGGTTACCGGTACCGCCCCCGAAACTGCCGGGCGCTGCGGGTGTGCGGCCATAGGTCTTGACCGCTTTGATTTCAATATTGATGGGATACGATTTTACGGAATTGATATAGGACTTGTCATTCTGTAGACCGCCGATGCGAAGGGAACTTTTCATGCTGCTGGGGAAGAAAAGCACATCGTTATCCCCGGCCAGGAAATCCGTGATATCGATGACGGCCCCACTGGAATCTTTCCCGAGTGCTTTCACATCAAAAGAGGCCGCGATCTCCTGGATATTAGAATTACTCACTGATACAAACATCGGCGAGGTGGAATCTTTTGCATATTCTGCGAAAGACACCTTACGCAAAAAAACTTTGTTATTCGGCCCTTTATCAAACCGGATTACATTAGAACCAATCTGGTCGCCGCTGTACCCGAAAAAGCTGCCCCCGGCACGGATGCCGGCAGGGGCCTTGGAAATCCTGTTTACTACGAGTATTTCGCGGCCAAACATATCGTCCGGGATTTCGAAATAATATTTCTCATCCACCTTGTGAAGGTTAAATAACCCCGGGTCGGATAAAGCTTTGGAAGTAATTATTTCCCTGTAAGGTTTGGGGCCTGATCCGTTGGATCCGCCTGGCCGGCGGGTCGAATCAGGGCGTTGAGCAAATGTGGTCAACCCGATAATGGTAATCAGAAAGTACAGAACCAGTTTTTGCATAATTGAACTTTTTTAATATGGCCGGGCAAATTACATTATTCATCCTCATGATTTTCAACTTCACAAAGTATTACACCAACGGGTGAAATACGGGGATGAACAGCAATAAAAAAGCCGCCGGAAACCGGCGGCCTTTTTCAATCCGTTGCAGTTTATCAGCTTTTCTTTTTTCCTTTCGGAGCAAACATGGCCAACATCCGCCGTCCTTCCATCTTGGGCATATTCTCAAGAACCCCCACTTCGGCAAGACGTTCTGCAAATTTCAGGAGTAGCAGCTGGCCCCGGTCCTGGAATTGGATGGCCCGCCCTTTGAATTGCACATAGGCTTTTACCTTGTTGCCTTCCTTCAGGAAGTTCTCGGCGTGTTTGGCCTTAAAATCGAAATCATGGTCATCAGTATTCGGCGTAAAGCGGATCTCCTTGACCTCGGAGACCTTGCTTTTGGCCTTCATCTCTTTTTCCTTTTTCTTTTTGTCGTACAGGAATTTGTTATAATCGATGATCTTGCAAACCGGCGGATCTACCGTGGGAGAGATCTCCACCAGGTCCAGTCCTTGTTCCTGCGCCATTTTTAGGGCTACAGGGGTATCGTAGATCCCCACTTCCACATTGTCTCCAACCAGTCGAACCTGGGGTACACGTATATACTGGTTGATACGGTGCTCGGCTTCTTTCCTGGGAACGAAACGCCCCCTGAATCCGCCTTTGTTAAAACCGCCACCTCCGGGTCTGAATCCCCCTCCGGGTGGTCTGCTGAACCCGCCTCCGGGTTTTTTTGGTACTGCCATTTAATTTATTTGGTTATTCCCCATTACCTGTTCGGGGGCTTGCTGTTATTTGGGTTTTACCCGGTCAGGATCCGGGCTTGCTAAAATACATTTATTCTGATTTCCTTTCTTCAATCTCCACCCGGGCTTCCCGGATAAATTCCTCCAGGCCTTTTACTCCCAGGTCTCCTTTCCCCTGTCGCCGGACCGCCACCTGCCGTTCATTCATCTCCTTCTCTCCCACCACAAGCATATAAGGCACTTTCAGGAGTTCGGTATCCCGGATCTTCTTGCCGATCTTTTCGTTCCGGTCGTCCACCTCGCTGCGAATATCTGCTTTTTTAAGTTTCCGGGAAATCTCATTTGCATAGTCGAGGTACTTGTCACTGATAGGCAGGACCTTCACCTGTACCGGTGCGAGCCATAACGGGAACCGGCCCGCATAGTGTTCCAGCAGGAACCCGATAAACCGTTCGTGGGTTCCAAGGGGTGCCCTGTGGATGATCAGCGGGGTTTCGGAGCGGTTGTCAGCCGTCGTGAATTCCAGTTTGAACCGCCGGCCCTGTGCAAAATCAACCTGGTTGGTAGCCAGGGTAAATTCGCGGCCGATGGCGCTCCATATCTGCACATCGATCTTGGGACCGTAGAAGGCCGCTTCGTCAGGTACTTCCACGAAGGGTGTGTTGGTTTTGATAAGTACATCCCGTACGAGTGCCTCGGTTTCCAGCCAGAGCGCGGATTCATCCACGTATTTCTGACCCAGTTTCTCCGGAGCGTGAAGCGACAAGCGCATCACGTATTTGTCAATTCCGAAAATATTGAAATACTTCAGGTACATTTCATTGACCGCGCGGAATTCATCATAAAACTGGTCCCTTGTGCAATAGATATGTGCGTCATTCATATGCAGACAGCGCACCCGCATGAGACCGAAAAGTTCCCCGCTTTGTTCATACCGGTAACAGGTTCCGTATTCCGCCAGGCGGAGCGGCAGTTCCTTATAGCTCCGGGGTTCGGCCGCAAAAACCTTATGGTGGTGCGGACAGTTCATTGCCCTCAGGTAATACTTCTGGCCTTCCAATTCCATCGGGGGGTACATACTATCCTGGTAATACGGCAGGTGTCCGCTGGTGAGGTACATGCTTTCTTTCGCGATATGAGGGGTAACCACCCGCTTATAACCGGCTTCCAATTCGGTCTCTTTGGCCAGTTTTTCAAGTTCTTCAATGATCACGGTGCCGTTTGGCAGCCACAAGGGAAGACCGGGTCCCACATCGTCATCCATAGCGAAGATGCCGAGTTCCTTACCGAGTTTCCGGTGATCTCTTTTTTTCGCTTCTTCAAGGAGGGCAATGTATTCGTCCAGTTCCTTTTGTGATGGATAGGTAACGCCGTATACGCGGGTAAGCATTTTGTTCTTCTCGTCCCCTTTCCAATAAGCTCCAGCGATGCTCATCAGTTTGATGGCTTTGATAAAACCGGTATTGGGAATATGCGGACCCCGGCACAGGTCGGTAAATTCCCCCTGCGTATAAAAAGTAATCTCTCCGTCGTTCAGGTTGCCCAGCAGGTCAAGTTTGTACTCATCCCCTTTTTCTGAAAAATACTGAACGGCTTCACTCTTTGGGATTTCCTTTCGGATATAGGCGTTATTCTGACGGGCCAGTTCAGTCATTTTTTTCTCAAGAAGAACGAGGTCTTCTTCCGTCATTTTCCGGTCGCCCAGGTCCATGTCATAATAAAAACCGTTTTCGACCGGAGGACCTACCCAGAATTTAACACCGGGGAACATGGATTCCACCGCTTCGGCCATTAAGTGGGCCGAGGAATGCCAGAAAGTGCTTTTCCCGTTCGCATCGTTCCATGTCAATAGTTTCAAAGATGCATCATCCTCTATGGGGCGTGTTGCATCCCATACCTGTCCGTTTATTTCCGCAGCCAGCACTTTACGGGCGAGCCCTTCGGAAATGGATTTGGCGATATCCAGCGCAGTTGTGCCTTTTTCATAATCCCGGACGGCACCGTCCGGTAATGTTATTTTGATCATATAATGCTTGATTCCCTGAATTTTAGGGTCTGCAAAATTAACAAACTCTTGCCGGAGTTCAATCAGTCATTTTTATAGTTATTCATTAGTTTTGACCCCGTTATGATGCGGAAATTGTTCAGGAAAACGGCACTGATGCTGCTCGGTTTGTTGTCCGGCATTCTAACCCTATCGGCACAGGATGTAACCGGTATCTGGAAAGGATATTTTATCACCGAATCCGGAGAGTATTACAAGCTCGAATTCCAGATCCTCCAGAAAGGCGGATCGGGTGCCACCGGAGTCTCCTATTCCTACCTCGATGTCAGGTTTTACGGGAAAGCCACCATGACGGGCAATTTTGTCCGAAACTCCTCCGCTCTTCGAATCCGGGAAATCAAAACCGTTGAGGTAAAAAGCTCCCTCGGCGGGGGGACCTGCATCATGAACTACAACCTCACTTATTCCAAATCCGGAAAAGAAGAGTTTCTTGAAGGTACATACCTGGGGAAATTCGAAAACAAATACAGTTCGGCCACTTCGGGAAAATGGGGCGAATGCGGCGGCGGCAAGGTTTTTCTGCGGAAAGTGAATAAAACTGATTTTTATGTTGAGCCCTTTCTGAAAAACAAGATCAAGCCACGTACGGTCATTGTCAATGAAGCACCACCGGCCCGGAAAAAAGATACGGTGGTTTCAGTCCCTGTACCCAAACCGCCTGTCGTTAAAAAGAACAATCCCCCGGCGCCTCCCAGACCGGTAGAAAAACCCAGGACACCCGTTATCACCAAAACTGATACGGCCCGGGATATTCTCACCAATCCCGGTACAAAGCCCATACCCAAAGTATCTATCCCGCAACCCGATGTGATCCGTAACCGAAAAAATGAACTGGTTAAGATCCTGACGGTAAGTACCGAAGAAGTGACCGTAAAGCTGTACGATAACGGGGAAATAGACGGGGATACCATCTCAGTGTACCTTGATAACAAATTGGTTCTCTCTTCCCAAAGGCTGACTGCCTCTCCATTGGTGGTGAAAATCAAAATGGATGTGGAAGACGGGGTACATGAGTTGACCATGGTGGCCGAGAACCTGGGCACCATCCCGCCAAACACGTCCCTGATGGTTGTGGAAGCCGGTGAACAACGGTTTGATGTCCGGATCACGTCTACCGAACAGAAGAATGCCGTGGTACGGTTCAGGTACAAAAAACCGGACTGAGTGATACCGTTTCTGTAATTTTTGAAAGGGCCACGTCAATTTGAATTATTTTACCACCTGAATGTTCCGGCGAATCATCCTATACCTTTTCCTCCTCTCGGGCACACTTGGCCGGGCACAGGACATCAATGGAATCTGGAAAGGCAAACTCGTAATGGCTCCCGGAGGTTGTTTCCCGGTATACAATATCGAACTCCAGTTACAGGTGGCCGGCAGCCGGATCACAGGCACGGCCTATCATTTTTCCGATTCATTGAACTATGTCCGGGAAAACTTTGAGGGGATTTACAAAAAAGACAGCAACCTGCTGATCATCCAGGAGAACGGAATCGTTACTTACCGGATCAAGGAGGATTGCGTACCCTGTGTCAAGCGGTATGTGTTAAGCTACCATAAAGGCGGAGGAAACGTGGTTACTGAGGAACAGCTCCGTGGTGCCTGGACGGGAAAAGCCACCGACGGAAAAACTGCCTGTGATCCGGGAACCCTGGTACTGACAAGGTTCGACAAGTCATCCTTCAAACCTGAATTCAAACTCCCTCCCTCCCTTACTAACCGGAAAGCAGAATTGGTCCGCGAGATCCGTGTAGATACCGGGACAATCAGGCTGGATTTTTATGACAATGGACAGATTGACGGCGATACCATTTCGGTGTATGGAAACGGCATCCCGATCGTAATGGGGAAAAGACTGACCACCAAGCCCGTTACAATTACTATCCGGATCGATCTCAATCGGCAGGAGCAGGAAATCATTATGGTGGGTGAAAACCTGGGATCCATCCCTCCCAACACCGCCCTGATGATTGTTAATGCGGGAGATAAAAGATACCAGCTATACCTGACTTCCGACGAAAAGAAAAACGCGATGGTACGTTTCATTTATGAAAAACCGTCTGTCCCTCCCAAATCGCCTTAGATTTTGGAATAATTCCGAAAAGTCAATAATTTAATACTGATTTGTTTCCCTCCCCTCTGAACGCTTCGTTCATATTTTTTAATTGTACATAAAACAAAAACCACAAAATGAAAAAGCTGTTTATTTTCCTTGCCGCGGTATGCCTGCTGGGATTTATTTCATGCACTGCAAAAAAAGAAGGGGGGCTTTCTGCCACAGCTCAAAAAAACATCGATGCCAACAGGGCCATTGCCAAATGTTTTGAAACCAAAGACTTTTCCAAAATCGGTGATTATATCGCAGACGACGCGGTGGATCATGCCGGTATGAACGGGGAAACCAAGGGCCTGGCAGCCATCAAAAGCGATCTGGAGGCCATGGCAGCCGCCATGTCTGATCTGAAATATGAATTCCTCAAGGAACTGGCCGATGATGAGTACGCGATGATGTGGATGAGAATGACTGCCACTATGAAATCTGATATGATGGGGATGAAAGCCGGGGATAAGGTCGACAGCCGGGCGATTGAGTTGTGCCGTTTCAAGGACGGTAAAATGGTGGAGCACTGGACATTTATGGACCCCGCAGAAATGATGAAGATGATGGGTGGTGGCGTACCTGCACAACTTCCTGCAGACAGTACCAACGGGCCTGCTCAACAATAGAAAAGTTCGGGAAGATCAGAACCTGAAATTCCATGTTACCGAAGGGATCACGGGAAACAGGGAAACCTGCTTGGTCTCAATCTTAAGGTCTCCGCTTTGGGCGCTGCCTTCCTGATCAAAATAAATGAAGTAAGGGTTTAACCGGCTATAGGCATTGAAAACACTGAAGACCCAGTAGCCTGTTACCCTTCTTTTCTTTTTTGGAACCGGTGTATATGTAGCTGAAAGATCAAGGCGGTGATAGGATCTCATCCGGTACTGGTTCAGATTGCTGTATTCCTGAGTCAGCACACCATTGATAAAATAAAAACGTTCGGGGAGGGTGATCGCATTTCCCGTTCCGTAAACAAATACAGCTCCGAATTTCCATTTCCTGCCGGGTTCATAATTGGTCACAACGGAAAGATCATGCCGCCTGTCGTACCGGGTCGGAAACTTTTCCCCATCATTCAGCTGGCCGAATTTTCGCCAGGTCCATGAAAGTGTATAACCCACCCAACCGGTCAGTCGGCCCTTTTGCTTATTTACAAGGAATTCGGCCCCATAGCTCCAGCCTTTTCCAAATACAAACTCCTCTTCCGGATCTTTCAGTGAAGGGGTGTATCCTTCGCGATAATCGACCTGGTTTTGCATATCCTTGTAATAAACCTCTACCGAAGTCTCGAACATATTATCCGAAAAATTTCGAAAAAATCCTGCCGCATACTGCCAGCTGATCTGGGGTCTTACCAGGTAGGTACTGGGTACCCAAAGGTCTGTTGGCAGTGTATTACCCGAATTGCTGACCAGGTGGATATACTGGTAGTTACGGGATACAGCCGCCTTGAGCGAGGTTTCATCGTTCAGCGCATACCGGATGGTGAGCCGGGGTTCAAGCCCGCCATAGGATTTGACCGGTTTCAGGTTACCGTAAACCGTGCTGTCGAGTTTGTTACCATCTGCATCCTTTACATACCTTGTATAGGGCCCTACCTGGGTGAACTGTGTATACCGGATCCCATAGTTGATTTTCCACTTTTCTCCTATTTCCCAATCATCCTGGATGTACAAGGCCGCTTCGGCCGCAAATTTGTTGCTTTCGTTATTGGGCCGGAAAACGATAGAATCCTGGCGGCCGCTTGCCACATTCGGAATAAATTTGTGGTATGTCAGCAACCCGCCGAATTTCAACTTATGCTGAGGCAGGGGGTAAAAGTCGAAGTCCGTTTTAAGTGTTCCGTCCCGGATTCCCGAAGAAAGACCGATCTCAAAATTTTCCTGGCTGGCAGAAAACTTGAACCGGTAGTCGTTGTAAACAAGCGTCGTATTGCTGAACAGTTTCCGGTTGAACACATGATTCCAGCGCAAAGTGGCGGTGGAATTGCCCCAGGGGATATTTGTCTTAAAAGAACGCTTCCCGTTTACAAAATCAAATACATCCCGCCCGAAATACCCGCTGATATAGAGACGGTCTTTATCTGAAAAACGGTAATTCACTTTGGCGTTCAGGTCGTAGAAATAATATCCCGATCCGTAAAAGCTGCTGCTCTTTTTAATAAACGGCTTGATCAGGGCATCGATATAGGTTCTACGTGCGGATACGATAAACGAGGCTTTGTCCTTTTTCAGGGGCCCCTGAATGGAGAATCGCGATGCAACCATCCCGAGTCCCCCGTCCATTTGGAGTTTATGGGTATTGCCGTCTTTCATGGCGATGTCCACGACAGAGGAAAGTCTTCCGCCGTATTGAGCGGGCATGCCTCCCTTGATCAGGGAAACATTTTTGATTGCGTCGGAATTAAAAATGGAAAAGAAACCAAACAAGTGTCCCGGGTTGTAAACCACAGCATCATCCAGGATGATCAGGTTTTGGTCTGGCCCGCCTCCCCGCACATAAAACCCGGCATTCCCCTCCCCGGCATTACGTACTCCGGGGAGTAACTGCAATGCCTTCAGCGGATCGATCTCGCCCATAAAGGCCGGGATATTCCGGATCTGATTTATACTGAGGTCTACCTTGCCCATCTGCGCATTCTTGATATTTCCATCCCTTCGTTTGCTGTATACCACGACTTCGCCGATCGAGGCCGTTTTGGATACCAGTTCGGCATTCACCGACAGGTCACGGTCGAGTTCAATGGCTACTGAAAGGCCTTGGTAGGAAACATGAGAAAAGGTAATCACATAACTTCCGGGGTCGAGGGTGATGGAATAAAATCCGTACTGGTTGCTGGTAACACCCCGGGATTTACTGTTGATGCTGATTGTTGCTCCGATAATCGTCTCGCCAGAGACACTGTCCCGTACATATCCGTTTAACACAAACCGGGTGGCCGAAGGCTTTTGTCCAAAAGCTGAATTCAGGCCCAGTAACAATAATAAAAAAATGACGGATTTTTGCATAAACCCCTAACAGGCAGGTACTGAAATTGTTGACTTTTATAATGCGTTCTGCAAAGATAGCCGCACGGCCGGGTTGGTCGGCCTGTTTATATTATTTTTGCAAACTATTTTAATCAAATGGGGGCCGCTAATATAGGTAGTTGTCCGATCTGTTCGGCCGCCGGTCACCCACCCCAATTTTTTTTATGCTCGCAGGATTGCAGAATGTTACGTTTGAATTTGGTGCAAGAACCATTGTGGAAGACGCCACCTGGCATATCCAGCCAGGGGAGCGGATCGGCCTGATCGGATATAACGGGACAGGCAAATCCACCCTGCTCAAGTTACTGGTTGGCGAATACCAGCCTTCCGGGGGGACCGTGGAAAGAAGCCGCAGTACCACCATCGGGTACCTGCACCAGGACCTGCTCAGTTTTGATACCAATGAATCTATCCTGCAGGTGGCGCTTGGTGCTTTTGAAAGGGTGCTTCAGCTGGAAAAGGAGATTGAGGACCTGGGAAAGGAACTGGAGCGTACGGGCGATGAAAAAACCCTCCATGAATACAGTGACCGGCTCCATGAGTTGGAGACACTGGGCGGGTATTCGATTCATCACCGGACCGAAGAAGTGCTTCAGGGTCTTGGTTTCTCAAATTCTGACCTGCAACGCCCCTACCGGGAATTCAGCGGCGGTTGGCGGATGCGGGTTTTACTTGCAAAAATGATCCTCCAGCAGCCCGACCTGTTGCTACTCGATGAACCCACGAACCACCTTGATCTTCCTTCAATCGAATGGCTGGAAAAATACCTGCTGCACTATCCCGGAGCCGTGGTGATCGTAAGCCATGATAAATATTTTCTGAACCGGATGGTAACCAAGATCGTGGAGCTCTACCAGCAGCAACTCCATATTTACAGCGGCAACTTTGATTACTACGAACGGGAAAAAGCACTCCGTATCGAACAGCAGCAAAAAGCATATGAAAACCAGCAGGACTTTATCCGGCAACAGGAACGGCTGATCGACCGGTTCCGGGCCAAAGCCAGCAAAGCCGCGATGGCACAGAGCCTGATCAAAAAACTGGACCGGCTCGAACGTATCGAAGACGCTGAACTGGAGCGCCCCAACATCCGGATCAATTTCCGCGTGGATAAGACACCCGGTAAAATTCTGGTGGAACTGAAGCATATCGGAAAGGCGTTCGGCGACCAGGTCATCCTGAAAAATTCTTCCGTGGAAATCGACCGTGGAGACAAGATCGCGCTGATTGGTGCCAATGGCAAGGGTAAATCCACGCTGCTCCGGATCATCGCCGGTACAGAGCCCTGTTCTGGCGAACGGCGCTGGGGTCATAACGTGGAGGAAAGTTTTTACGCACAGCACCAGTTGGAAGCCCTTCATGTGGATAACACCATCATTGAAGAAATGAAGGAGTGCGGCAGCCAGATGACGGAACTGGAGCTCCGGGGTTTGCTGGGATGTTTTTTATTCAGCGGGGATGATGCAGACAAAAGGATCCGGATCCTGAGTGGCGGAGAGAAAGCCCGGGTGGCACTGGCCAAAGTAATCGTCAGTAAAGCCAATTTCCTCATGCTCGATGAACCGACCAACCACCTCGACATGCACAGCTGCGATCTGCTTATCGATGCACTCAATAAGTACCAGGGGAGCATGATCCTTGTGAGTCACGATCGCTATTTCATTTCGAAAACGGCCAATAAGATCTGGGAGATCGTTGACCAGGAGATCAAGGAATTCAAAGGGGGTTATGAAGAGTGGGTGCAGTGGAAGGAGCGCATGGCGAAACAGGAGGCGGAAAGGATCCGAGCCGCAGCATCGAATGCGAAGAGCACGGATCCGGTTGCAGCAGAAAAGGAAATAGAAAAAAAAGGACCCGCTGTTCAACCTGTTAAATCAGCAATCAAGTCATCATCCGGGGGTAAAAGTATGGGTGCTCAACCCATCAACAAGGAACAAAAAAAGGAGCTTCAGAAAGTCCAGCGGCAGTTTAAACAAATGGAGGAAGAAATTTCTGCCCTGACTAGCGAAAAAGCAGCCCTCGAAGCCTCCCTTGCTGACCCGCTCACCTACTCAGACAAGCAACGTTTCCTCGAAACGGAGAAAGCTTATAAAGATGCCGGGGAAAAGCTGAACCGGTTAAATGTCGAATTCGAAAAATTGTTTGAGCGGTTAATGCAACTGGAAGCCGATTAGTTATCGGCAGTCAAAAAAGATTTGTATCTTTTGTGTCATAAAATATTTTTATGCTGCAAAAGTTTTTTTTCGTCCTGACGGCATTATTCCTGGCCTCACTCCTCGCCTTCCGCAATGCAGAAAGACAGTCAGCAAACCGGGAATTTGTCAAACAGGAATCTGTAAAAAGAACAGTCATCCGGTGTTCGCCGGACTGGGATGCCATGCAGATCTGGCTGGATGAATCGGATATCCCACCCATTCCGGGTGCGGGAAAACACCGCTGGACCATCAGCACGAAGAATGACAGTGCACAGTTTTATTTCAACCAGGGGATCAACATGTATTACAGTTTTCACCTGATTGAAGCCATGGCCTCATTCAAAAAGGCGGCCAGATTCGACCCCGGCTGCGCCATGCTTTACTGGGCGCAGGCACTGGGTTACGGTCCGAATATCAACGATTATGGCTACCGGGCTTCTCCTGAGGCCCTTGCTTCTGTAAAGGAATCACTGGAAAGGGTGGCTGCCGCTTCCCCGATGGAACAGGCCCTGATTAATGCCATGTCGGTTCGATATACTGCCGATTCGGCGGATGCCACGCGGGAATCCCTGAACAATGAGTATACTGAGAAAATGCGCAAGGTTTACGAAGAATATTCCGGTCATCCGGATGTACAGGCCCTGTACGCCGATGCCATGATGTTGCAGCACCCCTGGGATCTGTGGCAGGGGGATGGGACACCTCGTCCCTGGACGCCCCGAATCCGGGAGGTTCTGGAAAAACTGATCGCGCAATATCCCGAACACCCCGGGGGGAATCATTTTTATATCCATGTTATGGAGCCTTCCCCTTTTGCCGAAAAGGCCCTTCCCTCGGCGGAGATACTGGGAAAAAGCAATCCGGGTTTATCGCATGTGGTGCATATGCCTTCGCATATTTACCTCCGTACCGGGTATTATCAAAAAGGAGTCAATGTAAACACGGATGCGCTGAGCAGTTATCAGAAAACGCTTCCGCTTTATGCCCCGGTGGCAGGGAATGATTTTCTTTATGTGATCCATAACCTGCACATGAAGACAAACAATGCCATGATGACCGGGAATTATGAAATCTCAAGGAAAGCCGCCCAGGAAACCAGGGCCAGCATACCCACCGAATACCTGTCCATCCCCCCTCCCATGGGCAATGCGGTGCAGTATGTTTATATGACCCCGGTACTGGTATATGTCCGGTTTGGGAAATGGGATGAGTTGCTGATGATATCTGCCCCCGGTGATTCACTTATTTATGCAAGGATCCTGTATCATTTTGGAAGAGGTATGGCCTTTTCCGGTAAAACAAAGCTGGCAGAAGCACGGCTGGAACTTGCCAGTTTGCAGGAACTGATGAAAGATACATCGCTTGTCATCCCGCTTACACCTTTCTCTCCTTCTATCGAAGGAGCCATCGTGGCAGAAAATATCCTGATCGGAACGATTGCACTGAAAGAAAAAAAATACCGGGATGCAATTCCTGCCTTTGAAGAGGCCGCCGTTACGGAGGAAAATATGGTTTACAGCGAACCTCGTGACTGGATGCTTAACCCCAAACATTATATGGGCAATGCCCTTTTACAGGCCGGAAGGGCGCGGGAAGCCAGGGAAATCTTTGAGAAAGACCTTCTCAATAATAAAGAAAACGGCTGGGCGCTTTACGGAGTTTGGCAGGCCCTGAAAAAAGAACGGAATCCGGCTGCAGCTGCCCGGTATCTGGCACGTTTCCGGACTGCTTTCAGGGGAGCGGATATTCAGATCAGCAACGCGGTATATTAATCAGCAGGGATGTTAACTGATAGCTGCCCTTGCTTTTACAAAATCGCTGACCAGATATGAAACCATTTTGCCGCTGGTCGCATCGGTCCTGCCGTCGAGTAACCGGGTTGCACCTTCACAGATAAAGAGATAAGCGGGTTTGGTGTCCGCTGCCGTGAAGGAAATATACTGGCGTGCCTGAACCGGTGAAATGCCGACCGGAGTCATGGCACTGCTCAGCGTATTCTGGATTCCGTCGAGATCGAGGTCGATCCCTGTAAGGGTATCTTCTGTAAAACCGGTTGCATGTGAAACAGCCTGCATAAAGGTCCGTTTGTCGTGTACAAATATGTCCTCGTAAGTAATACAATCGATAAAAGGATTATTCACCATATCGATCCAGACATTCTGGGGAAGATAGTTTTCATGCAGCCCCACGATGCAATACTTCTGGAGGTACCCGTCCTCCTCCGCATAGCGGAAAGCGTTTCCGCTGTGTCTTCCTTCCAGCGGGCGGTAATCGGCATGTGCGTCGAGGTTGATGCAATTGATCTGCGCCAACGGCAATACCCCGGCCTTGTGCCAGCCTTTGGCCGCACCTTTGATCAGCGGGTATGAATTATTATGACCTCCGCCCACCACCAGGGGAATTTTTTTGGATTCAGTGATCAGTTTAACAAGGTGTTCCACTTCGTCATCAATCGTGTTCACGGCATGACGGTAAGCTTCGATTCTCTCCTCATCGCTTTTGGCGGTATTTTCAATGAGGTATTGAATATCCCCGAAATCAAAATGACCCAGCAACAGGATATCGCCCCCATCAAAAAAATCATTGCTTTGTATGTTCAGGAAAGACTGAAGGAACGGGATCCAAAGTGAGTCTGAACCACCCGTTCCCAGGTTCCCTTTTGTCCCCAGGTCTTCGGGGATTCCAAACAGAACATAACCGGCAGAACTCGAAGCAATCGCCTGGGACAGGTCGGCTGTATCCTGCACAACCTGGACCCTCTCTCCGATCTTTGTTTCGAACCGGCGAATCCGGGTAAGCGAAAGAATATCCGTTTTGCTGTATGCTTTAAAATGCTGCATGCGGTAATTTTATTTGTCTGGTACGATCAATGAAGACCGGAATTTTTCCAGTTAAAGCTATGGGTTTATTCAATGCTGACCGTAGCCGCGATTGAAATGTCTGCCCTGAGAGAATAAACGGTTTTCCTGAGTTAGGCATCGATCTTTTCATTGGCCATCCGGATGATATCGGCTTCCAGTTTGATGGCATCCTGCTCAATGGCCTGTCCCTTCTCGATTATGGAACTGATATACTGCTTGTCTTCGTATCCGGAAGCATTGATGCGTACATTCATAAATGCGCCGATCACAGCGCTCCGGGCACATAGTGCACCCACAGCTGCGTCCGAAACCGAATTCGGATTTCCTGTTTCAACCATCGACTTTATCACCTGCATACTCTGGTATGCCGATTGCATAACGGCAAAAGGAACATCTATGGCCAGCCGGGTGGCATCCTGGATAGCCCGGGCACGTGCCGTTTTCTCATCGGGAGTTGATTTGGGGAGACCCATGGCCCGGAGGATCTCATTGAACGCGTGTGTGTCCGCATCGACCAGCCGTAGCAATTCGGTTTTGATCGCCTCACCTTTTTCTGCCTGTTCGCTGAATTCTTCCCACCGGTCATCCCATCCTCGTTTGTGAGAAGACAGGTTGGCGACCATTGTGGCCAGTGAAATGCCAAGGGCACCCACGTAGGCAGAAACTGAACCCCCGCCGGGAGCCGGGCTTTCACTCGCAGCTTCATCCGCAAAATCAGAGAGCGTCATCTGTACAAGCCGGCGGTCTGCTTTGTTCCGAAGCATATATTCAATGATCCGTTCTTCCGGAACAAAGGGACCCAGTTCATCCAGTCCCATGGATTTCACGGCGATTTTGATAAGTTCCTTTTCAGAGACACCCAGAGATCTTTTTTGTTTTCTCAGAAAATATTTTCCGGCATCGGTCATCGCTTTCAGGGGTACCAGTCCGACCAGTTCACTCCCGGTAACCCGGATCCCCCGGGCTTCGGCTTTCCGGCAAACCTCATCAAATGCAATATGTACCGGTGTAACCTCTATATTGGTCAGGTTCATGCTGATCTGAGCCACCCCGTATTCTTCGATATACCACCCGATGGCCTTAACAGATTTCAGGCTTCCTGGTTTTTGTACTTTGACACCATTTTCCATTATGCTTCGACCGGCCTCCCTAACATCAAAAGCGATTGCGTTGGCCCGGCGGGTGGATGTGGTATTCAGGTTTATATTATAGGCTACCAGGAAATCCCTGGCCCCGATCACTGTCGCGCCTCGTTTGGCATCAAATACGGCCGGGCCGAAATCGGGTTTCCATTCGGGCTGTAATATTTTTTTTGCAAAGCCTTCGTATTCGCCTGCCCGGATAACGGAAAGATTGCTTCTCTTTTTGTCGGGCTGAGCTTCCTCATATAAATAAACCGGGAGTTCCAGTTCACGGCCGATCCGTTCGGCCAGCCGCCGGGCCCAGGCCGCGGTTTCCTCCATGCTGATCCCGGCAATGGGTATCAGCGGACAAACATCCGTGGCCCCCATCCGGGGATGTTCCCCGCTGTGCCGGCTCATATCAATCAGTTCCCCGGCCTTATGGATGGCCCGGAATGCGGCTTCAGTTACTGCTTCCGGGTTTCCTACAAAAGTGACCACGGTGCGGTTCGTCGCTTTACCCGGATCCACATTCAGCAATCGGACCCCTTCCACAGCTTCGATCTCATCCGTTATTTGTTTGATGATATTAAGGTCTCTTCCTTCACTGAAATTCGGTACACATTCGATGATGGGTTGCATACGCATTATTTGAGCCGCGAAGATATTGCATGTTGTGTATTGTTGATTAAAGACCGGTACCAAACCTTTTCCCCGGCCAACAAAACCGCAGTATTTCTTTGTCAAATGGGAAAACTTGGATGGTTATCAGAATCCTTGCGATTAGGAATGGACAAAATGCGGTATTAAAATGACGAAATATTTCAGCCCCAGCAGATAAAAAAAGGAACCTGATTGATCAGGTTCCTTTTTTGAAGCAGTTATGGTCGTGTGTTTATTTAGTGGCCGGGGTCGAGGTTACGTTCATGTCCCGGATACATTGATATTTACCGTCTTTTTTCTGGAATACGGACATATAATGACCTTTATCCGTTTCTATTCCCTCGGGGCTCATGTTTGACCATGACCCGATCTCCACCAGGGTATTTCCTTCCCCGAAGAGATCCACCACTTTATATACATAGGTAGTCCCGGATGTATCCCGGGCTAAACGGCTGGCAACACTATCCCGAATGGCCGCTTTGCCAACTGTAGGAGGCTGGTTTCGGCTATAGCTGATGGCATCGTCGCTGTAATAGGCCACCACTTTGTCGGCATCTTTGGCCTTTTCTGCGGCCGAAAAAGCATCCTCCATGGCCTGGATTTCGGTTTTGACCTTATCCATGTCCAGGGGTGTTGCATCTTTTGAAGGAGCGGAACAGGATGCCATGAGCATCAGGGTAGCTCCGCTGATCATTACTAAAGGTTGTGTAATTCGCATAAAATAAAGGGGGTTTGGTGATTTGTAATCTTTGAAAGTTAATCTTTTCAATATTAAGTTGTCAAATTTTGATTGATCCTGAAAAATACAGGATTCGATAATATCCAATATACCATGTTTATTTTTTTTAAAACTGGCGGAATCAGGCGTATGTTTATTCTTGTATTCAAATAATCTGGAGATGAATGATGATTAACAAATATTTCATTTATGCCTGGATATGATGCAATAACTTTGTTTCAAATAATTTTTTATGAAAGACATGCTGTTTAAGTATAGTTCCCGTATAGGTACGATACTGCTGACGATCATGCTATCAGGTGCTGCATCCGCACAGCTCAACAGCAAGGATCAGAAGATCGTGGATGACGCAAAAGAGGCCAAAGAAGAATTTATCAAAAGTGACGGGCTGATGCGGAATCTTTTCAATAACGCATATGCATATGTTATCCTACCCAATGTGGGGAAAGGGGGACTCGGGATCGGAGGTGCCGCTGGAAACGGTGCCGTCTTCCGGAACGGATCGGTTATCGGTATGGCAAAAATGACCCAGGTAACCATCGGTTTTCAGTGGGGCGGACAAGCCTACCGGGAAGTGATACTTTTTGAAACGAAGGCGGACCTTGACCGGTTCAAGGAAAACAGGCTGGAGCTTTCGGCCCAGGCTTCTGCGGTGGCCGTTACCGCCGGGGCCTCTGCCAACGCCAAATATAAAAACGGGGTTATGATCTTTACCCAGGCGAAGGGAGGATTGATGTACGAGGCTTCGATAGGCGGACAGAAATTCAAATTCAGAAAGATTTAACGTCTTTTTTTTTCATGCCTGACCCCCATCACCCGTTAGTAAGGGAAAATCAGTTATCCTTGATTTTATGATGCGGACAAGGATCACCGGCCTCCTGGGGTTTATTATCCTGTTTTCGGGTACAGAGCTTCACGAACTGGCCCGCATACCAGAACTCGTGGCCCATTATTTTCGTCACCAACAGGACGGTTCCCGTCTGGATTTTTGGTCTTTTCTTCAATTACATTATACTGACGTTCACCCGGATGATAATGATGAACAGGAAGATGGAAAACTTCCTTTCAAGTCACCTGAGGGGTTTAAATATTCTGACCAGCCCTGGGAGCCGGGGATTCACCCAGATGCAGAACCTTTATTTGTATTGGTCCCGTCCCTTTATGGAATCCGGGCGGACCAGCCTCCCCTGGTCCCTCACTTTGGCATTTTTCATCCACCACGCATTGATGTTTCCTCCATCTGACAGCCCGCTGAACTTTCAGCAAGGCGTTATTTAATCAAAAAAATTGGAAAACATGAATGCAGCACAGATCCATCTGGCATTAAACCATATTCCGTTATTTCTTTCGGCTATTGGCGGAATTATCCTGTTGTGGGGATTTATCCGTAAAAATGAGTCCTTCACCTGGTTATCCAAGCTCCTGCTGGTAGCCGGTGCACTCTTTACCATCCCGGTATTTTTTACTGGCGAAGGAACGGAAGAACTCGTAGAGCACATTCCCGGAGTGACCGAGGGGGCCATCGAAAAGCATGAAAATATGGCCAAAATAGCACTGACCGTAATAGCCGCCACCGGTGTGGTGGCCCTGGCCGGTCTGTTTCTCAGAAAAAAAGAGACAGTCTCCCGGATTGTGATGATTCTTTTACTGGTCTTGTCACTGGCGTCTTTTGGTACGATGGCCCAAACAGCCCACCTCGGCGGTATGGTTCATCACCCGGAATTGCAGCCCGGTTTCACCGGCGTTGAAAATGAAGAGAATGAAAACGGGCAAAAAAAAGATGAGGGTGATACCGATCAAAAAGAGATGAAAGAGTCTCAACAGGATACAAAAGACAACCCGAATAGGGCGGATAAACCGCGAAAGGATGATGATGATGATTGAAAAAGAGGGCTACGGCCCTCTTTTTTTGTAACCCCCGGACCCTGAACAGGCATACGGTTTGCCGGCTATCAGGATTCGTATAAGTCCTCCTGTGAAGTCAGGATTTCCCGGTATTTATTAAACAATTTTGTTTTGGAAATAAATCCCAGGAATCTTTTGTCCGGGTCCAAAACAGGCAGGTACCAGCTCTGGGTCAGGTCGAACTTTTCCATAACCGAATGCATGTCCTGGTTGTGCTGGAGTACCCCAGGCGGTTTTTTCATCAGTGATTTGATGGGCACGGTGTCAAACCTTTCTGGCTCAAAAAGCCTTTGTTTGATATCGTTCAGCTCGATGATACCAGCAAACTTCCGGTTCTCATCGATCACTGCGAATATGTTTTTTTCACTCCTTTTGATGATGTCTACCAGGTCCCGCAGTTTTTTATCGATAGGGATACTGTCGTATTTATCGTGAAGCATCTCATTCAGGCTGATCGAAGTCAGGATGTTCTTTTCTTTTTGGTGAGTGAAGATCTGGCCTTCGAGTGCCAGTTTCTTCGTTTCCATGGAATAGGGCTCATAGGACTTTACGATAAAAAAGGAAATGGAAGACACGATCATCAGCGGGATGAAAAGTTCATAACCATTGGTGATCTCAGCGATGAGGAAGATGGCAGTAAGCGGGCTGTACATGACACCGCTCAGTACCCCGGCCATGCCAACCAGGCTGAAGTTCCCAACAGGGATTTTAACCCAGGGAAGGTTGTTCAAGGCGGATGAAAAAAAGAAACCCAGGTAGGACCCGGTAAAAAGCGAAGGCGCAAAATTACCCCCGTTTCCCCCGCTGCCGATGGTGATTCCGGCAGCGACCGGTTTAAGAAGTACAATGAGACCTGTAAAAACGATCAGCCCCCAGTTCCCGCCGAAAACGGAAAGCAGGGAAGTGTTGTCGCTGAATATCTCGGAGGAAGCGTTGGCCACCATTTTGACGCTTTCATATCCTTCCCCGAAAAGCGGCGGGAAAATAAAATAAATCGCCGCCAGCATCAACCCACCCACAGCTGCCCGCAGGTATCCGTTGGTCTGCCAACTATGCAGTCTGTATTCCGTGCGTTTGTAGGCCCGGGCATAATAGAGTGATGCGAATCCGGCCATAACCCCGAGCACCAGGTAATACGGTACATTCCGGTAATCAAAATCCTCCTGGAGAACAAAATTAAAAAGTGAGGATTCCGCCAGGGTGATCTTGGAACAAAGGACGCCTACTACGGAGGAAATAATCAGCGGGATAAAATAACTCAGTATGGTTTCAGCCAACAGTACTTCCACGGCAAAAATCACACCCGCTATCGGTGCGTTGAATACCGCCGCGATCCCGGCTGCGGCCCCGCATGCAATCAGCAGTGTGCGTTCCTGGTAGTTCAGGTCGCTGATCCGGGATATGTTGGATCCGACCGCTGAACCGGTGGCGACAATCGGAGCCTCTAGACCCGCAGATCCGCCCATCCCTACAGTAATGGAACTTGTTACCAGGTGAAGATAGGTATGACTCAGAGGGATATAGGAAGATTTTCGCGCAATAGCCTTCAGGACCATGGCAATCCCTTTTTCGATCTCCTTACCCCAGAAATTACGGATGATAAAGAAAACCGTGATCAAGCCCAATGACGGGAATAACAGGAATGCATAGCGGCTGAGCGTGATCTCGCTGATCCGGACCTGGAGATAAAGAACAAAGGATTTCAACAATACGGCAAGCATACCGGAAAGAAAACCGGTCAGGGTAGCGATCAGCATGATGAGCTGCACCCTGCTTAGTTTTGTCCGCAGGTATCTAACAATATACTGGTAAATCGTTTTCAACGATATGTGCAAATTAAGGACAAATTGCCCGGGAATATTTGTTTCAGGCACATACCTGTCCTATCTCGTCTCTGTTCAGGGCTCAAATTTCCCGATATTATTTTAAAATCGGCTCGATTCTGAATAATATATGTGTTTTAATCCGGAAAGGAATAGAGTTTCTTTGTATATCAATTTTCTGAATAAATCACCCCCGTTCTCCAATATGAGCCTGCTGCCACCCTCCGAAGGGGATGAAGTCGGGAACGGGGTCTTGGCCTCAACCTGGTGAAGCAGGCCCCTTTATTTTCAAGTCCCGATGGTCTTCGGATTTTTTGAAATTAATTTCCGATATTTTTGATTCATGAACGATTTAAACGCGTATGTGCTGATCATTGCGAGCTGTTTGTTGGTAATTTTTTCTTATTTATTCAACCTGCTCTCCAGGAAAACCGGTATCCCGTCGGTGCTGCTGTTGATGCTTATGGGCATTGGTGTCCGGGAATTTCTAAAGGGCAATAAGTTCTCAGTAGATATTTCTCCCCGGCTTGTGGAAATATTCGGGATCATCGGACTAATCATGATCATCCTGGAAGCGGGGTTGGATCTCCGGATCGGAAAAAACAAAGTACTGCTGATCAGGAATGCATTTTTTTCAGCCATCAGTATCCTGATCCTGTCTACCCTGGCCTGTTCAGCTTTCCTTTATTATTACCTTAAGGCCGACTATCTTTATTGCCTGCTTTATGCACTCCCTCTGTCGGTGGTCAGCAGCGCCATAGTCATTCCCAGTATTTCACACCTGAGCGATCATAAAAAAGAATTCCTGGTTTATGAGACTTCTTTTTCTGATATCATAGGCATTATACTCTTCAATTACCTGATTGCTGGAAATTTCCTGAAAGGATCCAATATCGTTTGGTTTTTCGGGTCGATGGTGATCGCCTTTGTACTGAGCGTTGTTCTCTCTTTTATCATGTTGTTCATGCTGACCAGGATCACCACGAAAGTCCGGTTCTTCCTGGTATTTGCAGTCCTTATCTTTTTATATGCGGGTGGCAAGATGCTGAACCTACCCGCCCTGTTTATCATCCTTTTGTTCGGGTTGGTAGTCAGTAACTGGGAAACGTCCTATTTCAAAAACCTGTATAACTGGATATCGGTAAAGCAGGTCAATGATGTCAGCCATTTGCTGCATTCCCTGACAGCAGAAAGCAGTTTCCTGATCCGGACTTTTTTCTTTTTTATTTTCGGACTAACGATCGACGTTGCCCTGATCCTGGATACGGAAGTCATCCTGGCCGGAAGCGCCATTGTCATGCTCTTACTGGGAGTAAGGTTTATTTACCTGCGATTTTTCCTCCGTTCACATATTTTTCCGGAATTGTTTTTCATGCCCCGGGGGTTGATCACCATCCTGCTCCTGTATAGCATCCCGGAAGCCGACAGGCTTTCAAAATTCAATGAAGGAATCCTGTTTTTTGTCATACTTATTTCCAGCATCATCATGATGGTGGGATCAATCGCTTACGGAAAACCGAAAATGGAAGTAATCAATGATGAAATGCCCATTGATGAGCAGGTCAGCGAGGATGATATCATGATCAACAACGGTTGAAAAAGCCCCCTGCTAATTCAAAGACTTTTCATAAAATCATGATATAAAGAGACTTTTTTTAAAAATGAATAAATTCATATAAACTATTTATTGTCAGCTCTTTAAGTAAAATTATTTTACCCGGTTTAATTGTGGGAAAAGGGATTATTCAAGGCCAGAGAACCTCTTCAAAAGCAGTATATATGTAAATAAATTATGGATATTATGGGGAATAAAATTAAATTAGTAATCGATTTCACGCAACATCTGTTTTTGCAGATATGTATTCTTTGAAAACAGCTGATTGAGTGAGGGCATTCTAAGCATGTTTTAATTATTTTTTTTATAAACCACAAAACCCATTTTATGAGATTTTCCAAGCTAATTATTCCAGTTATAGCTTTTTTCAGCATTCTTTCGCTGGCCGCTTTCACAGTTTTGCCCGCTCATCATAACACCCATCCCGGGTTTACTGAGAAAATCGTGGTATTTAATGTATCCTTTGATCCCATGACAGGTAAATTATCAGCTACAGAGAAATTGGACCTGTCCGGTGCATTTGTCCAGCGGAACAACTTTGGCAGGATCACGGAAGTAAACAAAGACGGAATTGAAAGCCAGATGCCAATGGCCACTCGGATCACCAAATCACTGGTTGCCGGTCGCTCTTCAGGCCCCCAAACCTTTGCCCTGATTTCCATGTTCGCACCTACAGACAGTAAAATGCTTGCACCTTCGGATGACCAGATGCTCAATTACCTGACTCTTGCCTTTAAATCCTTTTCCATGCAGTCTTTCAACGGTTCAGATTATTCGATCTCCGGTAAAAGCTGGAATTGTGCTGGTGAATCCTGCAATGCACAAATCCCTGCCGGCATCGAGGTTTTTGTTTGGGAAACAGAATAAGGCCGGGGATAGGATGCGGGACAAATCTTTTTACAAGCAGCTGTAACACAGCTGCTTTTTTTTCTGTTATTCAGTTATATTTGGGTAGCCACTTCACCATGAGAAGAATATTGATCTGTGTATTATCCTCCCTGTTTTTCAGCTACAGCCAGGCCCAGGTTGTGGGCGAATTAAAACGGGTAGGCGCCAAAAAAAGGGCAAGTCTGGATACCAATGGCTGGAAAAGAAACGGCCTGCTTTTGATCAATATCAACCAGTCTGCGCAGCGGGACTGGGGAAGCGGCGGAGAGAGATTCCAATTGGGAATCAACACAATCCTCAATAAGGCCATCCATCACCGTAACGGCAAATACACATTCGACGCTTATTTTGACCTGGAATTGGGACTGGTGGAAGCTTCAAGTTTCAAACAATTCCGGAAAACAAACGACCGGTGTGATGTGACTTTGGAGTTGGAACATACGATCGGGAAAAAGGGGCATTTCAATTACGGAATTCTCACTAACCTGAATACACAATTGTTTGAGGGTGTCAATTACGCGATCGACGGCCACCCTAAAATATCCGGGTTCATGTCGCCGGGTAAAGTCTTATTATCTTTCGGGGTGGATTATAAAGCAACCGGAAAAGACCAGTATTTTTCACTTTTTGCCACTCCGGCTACGGTCCGATGGGTCACCAAATTCGACCGACAATTTTTGAATCAGAAGAGATTCGGAGTCGATTCAGCCCACCGGGTATATACCGAAATCGGGGCCTATATTTCGGTGCATTACAACAATAAAATTTCCAAAACTACCAGCCTGATCAGCCGGTTAGACCTTTTCAGTAACTACAAAAGAAAGCCACAGAACGTAGATGTCTTGCTGAACAATGTATTGACTTTTGCAATTACAAAGTTTTTTGCAGGTTCTTTTTTGTTTGACCTTGTTTATGATCACGATTTCAAACAGCGGACCCAGATTCAGGAGGTTCTCGGACTTGGGTTGAGGCTAAAATTATAGCTGATCTATGCCCAGGAACAAGTCCTTTGTTCAGCTCATCCACTCTCCGGAAACCATTACTTTCTCTACCAGGTTTGAACCAAATGAATAAGGCAGCACATACAGCGATGAAATCGGTTTTGTAAGAATGAAACTGGCCCGTTTCCCTTTCATGATACTGCCCACCTCTTTTTCAAGTTCAAGGGCATAGGCTCCGTTGATCGTGGCCGAATTGATGGCCTCCTCAGGCAGCATCTTCATACAGATGCAACTCATGGCAACCACCAGGTTCATGTTCCCGGAGGGAGATGATCCGGGGTTGAAGTCCGAAGCCAGTGCCACTGCACACCCGGCTGAGATAAGGTCCCTGGCAGGTTGAAATGGCATCCGAAGAAAAAAGGCGGCTGTGGGCAGCAAGGTGCCAATGGTATCCGATGCGGCCAGCACACGGATGGCTTCTGCATCCATTGTTTCCAGGTGGTCTACGGATACCGCACCCAGCGCAACACCCTTTTGCACACCACCGGAAAGATGCAGTTGGTTGGCGTGAATCTTTGGCTTCAGCCCGTATTGGATGCCTGCCCGGCAGATGGTTTCGGTTTCTTCTGGAGAGAAAAATCCCGATTCACAGAAAACATCAATATAATCAGCCAGTTTTTCCGTTGCAATCGCCGGGAGCATTTCCCGGATGATCAGGTCTATATATCCCTGGTGATTTTCACGGAATTCCGGCGGGTAAGTATGCGCGCCAAGAAATGTTGCACGGATCGGGATGGGGAATGATTCTTTGAGTTTTTTTATCACCCGAAGCATTTTTAATTCGCTTTCGGGGTTCAGGCCATACCCGCTTTTGATCTCTATCGCCCCTGTCCCAAGCCTGATCAGGTCCTGAAGACGTACACTGGCCGACTGGAACAGTTCTGATTCTGATTGCTTTCTCAGGGCGGCGGCAGAATTCAGGATCCCCCCTCCCTTGGCAGCGATTTCAGCATAGCTTAGCCCCTTGATTTTGTCCACGAACTCTTCCTCCCGCGTGGCAGCAAATACAAGATGAGTATGGCTGTCGCACCAGCAGGGCATCAGGAATCGCCCGGTTGCATCCACAGTACGGGGATGTTTGCGTAGCCGGTCCGGCAGGTTTTTCATTTCTCCAAAATCGGATATAAACCCCTCCTCCACCAGCAGCCAGGCATCATTAAGGCAAGGTAGATGTGCAAGATCAGTACCACGAAGCAGGGTATTCTGCTCACGGGTATTCACGAGGGATCTTATGTTAAGAAACAGAGTCGTATCCATGTACCGCTAATATAGAAGTTATCTGAATACCGGGATGATTTTCAAAAATAAATCCGTTCCCCTTTTTGGAGAAACGGATTTCATATGGGTTGAGAGGTTAGTAAGGGAAAAGGCCGGAATGTGAATTTCCTTCAGGACCGGTCCACACCACTTTCATGAAATATGGATTTGCACCCGGGCAGGAAACGGGGTTTCCCCCTGCATCCAGTCCGAGGGTAACATGGCAAATTACAAAGGCCGTTTTATGTATCAATTTTCCTGCCCCGAGCCGGAAACCGCAGTCCTGTTTGAAAACAAGGGGCTGGCTGATGGATGTTGTAAAAGCATTACCAAAACGATTGGTTCCCCATTCTGCAATACCTGAAATATTTCCCTCCGTATGCAAACCCGTAACCGAAATAACCGTTCCGTTATTGTAGGTGAAAATCCGCTCCCGGGCCACATTCCATTGACGCAGGCTATTGTTATCAAAGGCCAGGGTCATGTTATTGCTCGTGATCCGGTGTGTAATGTTATTCAGGCCGGGCAGGTTGATCAGGAGCCCCCCGGTTACATTGGTATAGGTTTGGGTTCCATTGATCGTTATGCTTTTCTGGTCTATCAACCGGGTGATCCGCAGGTTCTGGAATTCCACCTGTAAACTGGCACCGGGATTTTTCCATCGGACACCCTGTGCCATTGAAATAACAATGACTCCGGTACGGGTACGTCCGCCAGGGCAATTGGTACCATTGTATGTGACCGTGATGGTCCGCGGGTTACTGGCTGTGTCCACGCCGATCGTGGCATCGCAGATCAGGGATTGCACATCCTCCCCTCTGCCAGCAAAACCTGGTATCGTTTCAAGAATGAGATTGGCATCATTTGCTATCGCATCCAGTTCGACTGAAAACCGGTTTTGGTCGTCGGCATGTACGGTTGATTCCGTGGTATAATCAGCAGGAGCGGAATCCTTCTGGCAGGATGCCAATGAAAAAACCAGCATGCACCAGCTGATGACATGGATGTGATTCGGGTTTTTCATGGTTCGGCATTTGGGTTTGTCTCCGGAAAATGATTCATGCATAAAGTCTGACAAGGGATGAACCGGAAAACTATTTAACCGGAGACATTAAGTAACGCAGGATACTGTGAATTATTTTACGTGCAAACCGGAAGAGTACCTGGGAAGATTAC